>JBCBZW010000110.1 GCA_039815145.1 Pseudomonadota bacterium | reverse complement strand
GTCAAAGGTGCACATGCCGATCGATACTCAGCCGCAGCTCCGGCTCGTCTAGATCCAGCGGCTGCGCCGCCCGCGCGACTTCCACCCGGTTCTTTTCCGGCGGCACTCCGTCGGAGGCCTCTATCACCCAACCCACAGGAGCACCTCATGTCCACTCAAACACGCCACGTACCGGCGGCAGTCTTCAAGACCCGCGTACGGGATGAATCAATCGGCGGCGACAACCCGTTTCGATGGCAGGACGTCCCCAGCGAAACGCTGTTCGGCGGCAAGCGGATCGTTGTGTTCGCGCTGCCTGGCGCATTCACACCGACCTGCTCATCAACCCATGTGCCACGCTTCGACGAGCTCTATGAACACTTCGCCGCCGCGGGCATCGATGAGATCTACTGCCTGTCCGTGAACGATGCGTTCACCATGTTCCAGTGGTTCAAGCAGCTCGACGTAAAGCACGTCAAAGCCCTGCCCGATGGCAACGGCGAGTTCACCCGCAAGATGGGAATGCTGGTCGACAAGTCAAACCTGGGCTTCGGCATGCGCTCCTGGCGCTACGCGATGGTGGTGAATGACGGCGCCATCGAGCAGATGTTCGTGGAGCCCGAATTCTCCGATAACTGCCCGAGCGATCCCTTCGAGGTGTCCGACGCCGATACGGTGCTCGCATGGCTCAAGGGCGAATCCGCACCGGCGCAAAAGCCGGCGCGGGCGGCTTTTACCGGCTAAGCGACCAACCGCTCTGGCGGCGCCCCGCAAGCGAGGCGCCGCCAAGCAGCGGTCACATGGAGTCAGGGATGATAGGACCGAGGGTCGGATCTGAGGGGCGCTCAGCATGACCGGAGGCAAGCGAGGCCTGAGGGGATCGCTCGTCATGCTCTGGGCGATCGTCGGCTTCTCGACGCTGCTGATCTACGGCCTTGCGAAGCTGGCCAACGCCACTGCTGGTGCTTTCTCTGCGAGCCTAGGCCCCCATCACATCGCTGCGCTCATCGCGAGCGCCGTGGCGATGGCGTGGTTCGAGGGCTATCGCGGCTTTCAGCAGTCCTTCTCCCCACGCTTCGCGGCCCGTGCCGCCGAACTTGGTGAGCACGCCAGCACACTGCAGGCCCTACTCGCACCCTTGGTATGCATGGGGTTGCTCTGGGCACCACGTCGCCGCCTCATCAGCGCGTGGTCACTGACCTGCGGCATCGTCATCCTGGTGCTGCTGTTTCGCCAGCTGCCGCAACCCTGGCGCGGCATCCTCGATGGGGGTGTTTTCGTCGGGCTGACCTGGGGCCTCATCGCCACCTGGGGCGCCGTGGCCGGCGCGTTGATTCAACGCCATCAACAGCCTCACCACCGCCCAGCGGTCGCCGCTGATTAGTTCGCTAGCACTGACACGCCCAGCCGGGGAGTAAGCCATGTTCGCTCAGACCTTCCGACGCTCGATGTTCGCCTGCGCTGCCGCCGCGCTCTGGGCCAGCGCCGTAGGCGCCGGCGAGTACGGCGAGAAGATGCCGACCACTGGGGAAACGGTGTCCCTCGCCCAGGCCGTACGCACGGTCAACGCGGACGGCGAGTACACGGGCAAGATTCGCGGCCGGATCACAGAGGTCTGTCGCAAGAAGGGCTGCTTCATGGTGCTCACGGATGGCGAACACACGGCGCGGGTGGTCTTCAAGGACTACGGGTTTTTCATACCCAAGGAGACGGCGCCAGGCATGTCTACGGTGTACGGCGAGCTGACCACGCAAACGCTCAGCACCGAGCAAGTACAACACTTCGCCGAAGACGCTGGCCGCGCGACTGCCGGTGTGACGGCGACGCGGGAGCATCAGATCGTCGCCAGCGCCGTCGTCATCGACTGAACCCGTCCCGACAGGATCGGCCTGCCTTCGCAAAGGGGGCGATTCGAATCGTGCGAACACTCCCCATCTGGCAAACGCTCGCCGACAAACCCCTCGGCAAGTGGCTTTTCTCGCGGGTGCTGTGCTTCAAGGCACCGTACTTCGCCACCATCCGGCCCCGATTCCAAGCGCTGCGCCCCGGCTACAGCGAAATCACCTTCGGCAAACGGCGTGCTGTTCTTAACCACATCGGCACTGTGCACGCGATCGCGATGTGCAATGCCGCCGAACTGGTGGCGGGCACGATGACCGATGTGACCATCCCCGCGTCGCACCGGTGGATCCCCAAGGGCATGCGCGTCGAGTACCTGCAGAAGGCCACAAGTACCCTACGCGCGGTCGCAACGCCCGCCCCTGGCGCGGCACCCGACCGTGAGGGTGACTACGAGGTGCACGTCGATGTCACCGATGCCGAGGGGACGACCGTGCTCCACGCCGTCATCACGATGTGGGTGACGCCGAGGAGTCGATAAGGCCGCTGCGCCCCTAGCATCGATGCTAGGGCGAGAGGGGGTCGAAGCGAAGCGGCGCCAAGCGCACCTCGCCGGGCGCTGCTCCCCCGTTGAACCATGCCACCAGCGCAGGCCCAAAGGCAGCGTCATTGCCGATGGCCTCAGTCAAGGCCGCATGAGACCCGCCGACCACCGTGACCAGCGATGCATTGGGGAACTGCGCCAGCATCTGCGTCGCGTTCGCGTAAGGTGTCGAGACATCGTAGGTGCCGTGAACGAAGAGCCCGGGAACGTCCGATCGAGTGCCCGCTTGGAAGTCCGCCGGCAACGGCGCCACCGACCACCCGCGACACAAGGCATCCATCTGGCGCAGATCGTCCGGAAAGTGCGGCGGCGCGCTCGCTTCGAGTTCGAGACGGCGAGACCGGGAAATGGCAGAGCTGCAGTCGAACAAGCCCACCGCTGCCTCCGCGGGGAATCTCCCCACCGCAAAACCCGCCAAGCGGCGAACCCACCATGCGCGCCAGGTGCGCTTGCCCTTCAGCAACTGATCGACAGCAGCAGGCCAGCCCGCCATGTGCTGCCGATTGGAGAGGCGGTAATCGAAGCCGAATAGCTCACCCGAGGTAAACACGCTCAGCACCTCGTGCTCGCGTAGGCCGAAGGCGTCCTTCGGATCCTCGGCGGCTCGCGCAGCGAGCGCCTGCAGGGCGGCCAGGGGGTCGGACGCGTCGTGCGCACCGGCCCATACCTCGTGGGTTTCGCCAGCGATCAGCTGCAATGCCTTGAGCACCTCGCGGCCGTCGTCGAAGGTGTGGTCATACCCCTCCAGGCCGCTCACCAAAAAGCGGTCGACGCGATGGGGGTACTCCCGAACCGTGGTGAAGGTCAGGTGAGACCCAAAGCTGGTGCCTTGCATGTGGATCTTCTCGTAGCCCAATGTATCGGCCACGGCGATGATGTCCGCCGCTGCCTCGGTGACCACATAGCCGTCGAGGTCAAAGCCATCGCGCAGTAGCTTCTCGCGGCCTGCGGCCCCGGCGTCGTGCAGCAGCGTGTCGAAGCGCTCACGATCACCGATCACGCGAAACTTGCGCTCGACCCCGCCGAGTCTGAAGTTGGGCGTTGAACTGTGAATGCCGCGCAGATCCACCAGCACGACGTCCCCTACGCGGCGTAGCAACGCGATCATGTCCTGCAGCCAGGGTTCTTCGATGCGCTTGATATAGCTGGAGCCCGGGCCGCCTGCGACGAGGAACACCGGCACGTCGCCAGCGTCGGGCCGCTTGGGGATAACGGCGAAGCCGATCGAAAGGGCCCGGCTGTTCGGCTTCGCCCTGACTTCGGGCACCTCGAGTTTTGCGTGCGCAAACTCGAAGCGTTCTCCGGCCGACGTCTCTATTGTTCGCGCCTGAAGCTCAACACCGCGGTAGGTAAGGGGCACGGTCGGCGCCGCAGGTACCTTTTCCTGCCCTTGGCCAGGCAAAAGCCACCAGGCGGCGGCCAGCACCAGGGCCGGCAGCAGCAGCCACGCGAGGGCACTTCGCAAGCTCGGGCCGCTCAACGCAAGGCCTCCACTTGGCGTGGCTGCTCAGCCGCCAGCGCCTGCGTATGCATGATCAGTCGCTTTAGGGACGTTGCCGTGGTGGCGGCCTGCGCCGGACTCAGCACGCTCAGCGTGGCGGTTGCATCTTCAAAGCGCAGGGCGATGAGTTCATCGATCAACACTTTGCCCGTCTCACTCAAGCGGACGCTGACGCTCCGTCGATCAGCGCCCGTACGCTCGCGGGTCACCAGGCTCTTCGCCACGAGGCGATCGACAGCACTCGTCATGGCGCCGGAGGTGAGCAGAACGGAATCCCTGAGTCGTGTAGGCGAGAGGCAGTAGTCACCGCCCGTTCGGCGCAAGGTGGCCAGGATGTCGAATTCCGAGTAGGTCAGCTTGTGGGGGCGCAGTAGCGCATTGACGCGGGACTCGAGCAGGCGCCCCAGGTGGATCGCACGCCCGACGACCGCCATGGCCTGGGGGTCGACCGCCAGGCCCTGCTGCTCCCAGTCCGTCAGCAGGCGATCAATCAGATCTTGGGTCATCAAGGTCTCTCCAGCACAAGCTCGACATCAAATATCTTTACATCAAGATTTATAGCCCGCAAGGGCTTGAATTCCGCGGGAAACCCTAGGCGGCAAATCTTGATTTGTTATTGCGAATCATTCGCGTTAGCATTCACGAGTAGTCCCACCCGGAGTCCGTGATCGTGAAGAGCCCCTACGCCGTTGCCGCGTTCGCAGCACTTGCCCTATCAGCCCATGGCGCGCAGGCCGCCTGCGAGTTCGAGATCGAGGTGGGGGACGCGCTCGCCTACAGCCTCACGGAAATCGCGCCGGATACCACTTGCGAGAACGTGTCCGTCACCATCACTCACAAAGGCACTCTGCCGGCTGCAGCGATGGGGCATAACTGGGTGCTCGCAAAGCCGGACGACTTCACGGCCGTCACCAACGGCGCCATAGCCGTGGGCCTGGACGCCAACTACGTGCCCGACGACGAGCGGGTGATTGCTGCCACCAAGATCGTCGGCGGCGGCGAACAGGACACGGTGACCTTCCCGCTCAAAGATCTTCCGGCCGGTGAGTACACGTTCTTCTGCACCTTCCCCGGCCATTGGTCGGTGATGAAAGGTACCTTCAAGGTTAGCTAGGTCCCGTGGAGGCCATCCTCGGGCAAAGCGCTGCCCACCCGATCCTGCGCATTTGCTCATTGCTCCTCCCCCTGCTGATGGCCTCCACGGCCCTGGCGAGCGACGCGCTCGAACCTGGCGGTACCGCCTTAACCGTCGTCGTTTCGCCCCCGCCTGGCGACCAGGCCCTCGCCCGCGTACCCACTCACCTGCTCGCCACCAACCGCCCGGCGGCGGCCGGCAAGGTGCTGTTCGAGCGCGATTGGTTGGACGCACGAGCACGGGACGGCGCTGTCCTGGCGGGGCCTCACTACGACCGAAGCTCGTGCACTGCCTGTCACATCGAGACCCTGGACGATCTCTCCGCGAGATCGACAGAACCCTACCTCGTAGCCCGACCGGTGCAGGCGATCGCCCGGGAACGACTCGGCTCGCAGGCGAACACACGTCACGCCAACGATATGGCCCCGGAAGCAAACGTATCAATTAGGTATACCTACCGAACCTACGCCTATCCCGACGGCCACTCACGGACCCTACGGACCCCGCACGCAGTCGCCACCACCTCAGGTGGCGACCGCTTCCCGGTCGCCCTGCGAGCGGCGCCACTGCTATTCGGCTGGGGTCTGCTGGAGCACGTTGATCAACGGCTGCTCCCTCCATTCCACGACCCTGAAGACGCAAACCAGGACGGCATCACAGGCCGGGCGGCGATCGTACGCGACCCCTGCACTGGGCGACGTGCGTTGGGGTTGCTCGGCTGGAAGGGAACACACGCGTCACTGGAGAGCCAGATCAGCGCCGCCCTCCAACACGACATGGGCATCGAGAGTCCAAGCCCCTGCCGAGAAGACGGGGCGGTCGCGGAGTTCTCTGCGAAGGAGCTTTCAGCGATCACCGAATTCGTTCGCCACCTCGCGGTGCCGGCGCATCGCCGCGACGCGAACCGGCGACGTACTGATGAGGGCGAACGCCTGTTCGGCCGTGTCGGGTGTGGTGATTGTCACGTGCCCATCCTGCTCACCCGCGACGACGGCCCACCGCCACTCGCAGGCCAGCGGGCTTGGGCCTACACCGATCTGATGCTCCATGACATGGGGGCCGATCTCGCTGACCCAGGCGACGGAACGTTGGCCAGAGAATGGCGTACGGCACCCCTGTGGGGCGTAGGTCTCGTCGAAACACGCTACCCGCAGCGCGGATTTCTTCACGATGGCCGCGCCGAAACCCTAGAGGACGCGATCCTCTGGCACGGCGGCGAGGCACGGTCGGCCCGTGCGCGCTTCACCGCCCTGCCGTCAACTGAGCGGGAGATGCTCCTCGACTTCGTGCGCGCGCTCTGAAGCGGACGGCTGATTGCAACCCATTCGCGTTTCGAATAGGTTGCTGACGCGACATGGGCCGGTGCCTTCGCGGCGGTCGAACCAGCCCTCGGGTAAGCGCCGAATCTCCCCTGCAGGACCGCTCAACCAACACGGACGATGGACACGCATGACTAGCACCCTCTGGGACCTGCCTGCGGGCGGCAGTGCTCGCCTGACCGGCTTCAGCGACACGCTGGACGAATCCTATCGTCAGCGCCTTGGTGAACTGGGATTCACCGCCGGCGTACGCGTGCACTGTGTGAATCGCCCAGCTTTGGGTGCGCCCCGCCTTTACCGTGTGCACGCTTCCGCCTTCTCTCTGGAGGACACGATCGCGCGTCATATGCTCGTAGACACATTGGATCCAACCGCATGAGCGCTACCGCCCTACTCTTCGGCAGCCCCAACAGTGGCAAGAGCCTGCTCTTCAACCGCCTAACGGGGCTTCACCAGCGCGTCGCCAACTACCCCGGCATCACGGTGGATATCGCGAAGGGCACGCTGATAGACAGCGCCCGCGATCTCACGCTTGTGGATTTCCCAGGCACTTACTCGCTGCGCCCCATCTCGGGTGATGAGCGTGTGGCCGCCCAGGGCTTCAAGCGCATGCTCGAGGATTCACAACTCGAGACCGTGCTCTGCATCATCGATGCGACGCGTCTCGAGAAGAGTCTGCACTTCGCGCTCCAGGTGATACGTGAGTGTCGGCGCGCGGAGAAGGCGGTCGTGGTCGTGGCCAACATGACGGATATCCTGCGTCGACATGCCATCTCCTTCGATGCGCGAGGCCTGGCCGATCAGCTTGGGGTACCGGTGCTGGCCGTCTCAGGGCGCACAGGCGAGGGCATCGACGAGCTGCGCGCGCTGCTAGAGCAGAAGACGTCGGCGACGATCGATAGCACCGACGCCAGTCGGTGGCTCGAGCGCAACGATCGTGAACTCGCAGAGGAAGCGGCGCAGCTGACGCAGCGTTTCGGCGGCGACGCCGACGTGCTCATCAGCTCCCACGCACGACTCGATGGCTTCTTCCTGCACAACGTGTTCGGCGGTATCGCCTTCTTCGTCATCATGTACCTGCTGTTCCAGGCCATCTTCACCTGGGCAACTCCGGTCATGGATGCCGTCGAAGCGGGGATCGGCGCCGTGGCCAACGTCGTCGTTCCCCTGCTGCCCGCTGCGCTACTGCGAGACTTCACGGCAGATGCGTTGTTCGGCGGCGTCGGGGCATTCCTCGTATTCGTACCGCAGATCTTCGTCCTGACCATTATCGTCGGCATCTTGGAGGACACGGGTTACATGGCGCGCGCCGCGGTGATCTGCCACCGGCCGCTGCGCATGTTCGGCCTGAGCGGTAAGAGCTTCGTGCCCATGCTGTCCGGCGTCGCTTGCGCCATTCCGGGTATCTACGCCGCCCGCGCCGTCGACTCGCCTCGACGGCGCATGCTCACGTACCTAGCGGTACCTCTCATGCCGTGTTCGGCGCGCTTACCGGTGTATTCGGTGCTGATAGCGGCGTTCATACCCGCACAAACGGCCCTCGGAGGCCTCGTGGGCCTACAGGGCTTGGCTTTTTTCCTAATCTACTTCTTCGGCATGGTGACCGCCCTCATCGTCACGGCCGTGGTGTCCCGATCGCGCCCGGCGGGCCCCATGGACGATATGCCGTTTGTGCTCGAGATGCCCCCGTATCGGGTGCCGTCGTGGGGCCCTCTCCTACGCAATGCCTGGAACCGCTCACGGCACTTCGTGATCAGCGCAGGACCGATCATCTTCGCCGTTACCGGTGTGGTGTGGGTGTTGGGGTACTTCCCGAATTTCGGGGCCGACCTGGGAGCGTCCTTCCTCGGGCGCATCGGTCAGTTCATCGAGCCTGTGTTCGAACCCCTCGGCCTCGATTGGCGCTACGGGGTCGCGATCCTCACCTCATTCCTGGCGCGCGAGGTGTTCGTAGGCACGCTGGGCACGATCTTCGGCATCGAGGGTGCGGACGAGAACATGGTGCCGCTGGTGGCGCAGCTGCAAAGTGGTGAGTGGACCATCGCGTCCGGCTTTGCCCTACTGGTGTTCTACGCGGTGGCACTGCAATGCGTCTCGACGCTGGCGGTGCTGGCGCGCGAAGCCAAGTCGATCAAGCTCCCCGTGCAGATGTTCTTCGGTTACGGCGCCCTGGCCTACGGGCTCGCCTTTGTGACGTACCGCGTGGTGGGGATGCTCACCAACTAGCCAAAAAAAGGAGGGGGGTAAGCGCTGGGTCGTATCGCTCAGCCCCCTCCGTGCAGGGTCGGTCCTAATAGCTGTCGTCAGCGAGATCGGCGCCCAGCGGGTCTGGGTCGATGCTCAGGTAGCGGTCGATGATCTCGCGAGCGGCCGCGCGCCCTTGCTCAGGGTCGAATTGCTCCCCCACTTCCTCCGCATAGGCGAACATGGGCGAGAAGAGCTTCTCGCCATCCACATCGCCGGCGAGTTGGAAGCGGGGATGCTCGCTGACGATGTTGTCCCACACTCTGCGCACCTCGGCCCAGAAGGGTCCCGTGCGCTCCAGATACTCATCGCCCGGAGTGAAGTCGAAGCCGGTGATGCGCTGGTAGCGATTCATGCCGTATTCGCGCGCCAGATAGCTCACCGGGCGCCCCGTCTCATCGAGCACAGCCTTCAGGTTGTCCTGTCGGTGGGTCCATCCCTCGCGGGTAATCGTGTGCACGTTGGTGCCGACCAACGCCTGATAGTCATCGCGCACTGAAAACTCGCGGCGCGGAAGGGGCCGGGCCGTCTCCTCGCTCACCCAGGCAGAGAAGTCCGCTTCGTGACGCCAGCGGCCGATGCCCTCGTAGCGAGGAGAGTCATCCACCTGCCAGACGGCCTGTGACCAAGTGCCCCGGCGGGCTTCGTCGGCTACGCCGACGCTCTCCCAACGGCCGAACCCGCGGTAGGTGAGCACCGAGTCATCTTCATAGCGCCAGTCTTGGCGCCAATGCTTGGTCACGAAGGGACCGATGATCTCGTCGCCTTCGCCCAGGATGGTCATCACTAGCACGTGCTGGAGGCTGATGAATGACCCACGATCCTCAACCACGTACACGTACTCAGTGCCCCATGACTGGTAGGGCTTTGCGGGCGTGAAGGCAGCGCTGTAACCCTCCATCTCGAGGAAGTCGAAGCTGGCGCGGTAACCCCCTGCCATCGCAAGGATCGCCCGTCGATCGCGCTCGAAATCATCCAAGCCATCGGCCTGCAGGCGGGTCCACCCGGGATGATCGTCAGACGCGAGGGTGATCGGGGTGCCACGGCTTGTGCCCCCGCGCGGGGCCATGTCATCGCCCTCAGAGAACTGATAGCTGAACACGAATCGACGATCGTCCTCGGCCTGGGCGGGGATCGTGATCAGCAAGCTGGCGATGAATGCGGCGACGAACGCCAGGTATTTCATTGCTAGGAACTCCTATTTCTTCAAGCACATCCGCCGCCTGCATGGTGCTCAGAACGGCGCCTAGATCCATCTAGCAGCGGCGGTTGCTAGACCGCTGCTCTGAGTGGATCTGCCGATGCCGGCCGAGCGAGTCGTATACCGCGATGGGCCTTGAATGGAGGAAGTCCAGCCCACCCATTCACACCGCGCACGTCACCGTCCTGTGGGTCTCGGTTGCGAGGAAACCAGTGCGGGCAGGTTTCCAGGCAATCAGCACATGATGGGGGTTGTACCGACCGTAAGGACTCAGGTGTCGCAAGTGCTCGCTTAGCGCCGGCACCGGCAGAGTCTGACAGTTCGCTCACCGAAAGCTTACTGATAATGATTTGCATTATTAGTATCTCATCTGGAATTGCAAGCACGCCTGGCAGAGGTTCGGCGTCCGCTGCGGCGAGGGCGACGGCCTCGGGAGGGCGAAACGGTGACCTACGTCTCGAAGGTGATTCTCATCGCCCCAGCGCTGCCTGCTACCCTTTTCAGTGTGTTTTTTTGCGCCTCGCTGCCCGCGCCAAATGCCCTCCGCCGAACTCAGCGTCGACACCTACCCACAGGAGCTACGCGAGCGCCTGACCTACCTGAATGCCCAACTCGGCAGCGGCCTCGCCTCCAACGTGATGGGCACGATCATCGTGGCCGCCCTCGTTTGGCCCTACGTGCCGTCCGCCAGCGTGCTCACCTGGGTGACCCTGGTGCTCTGCGTGACCGGTTACCGGTGGAGGCTGCGGCGAGGCTTACCGGATCTGGAATCGGCGAGCGTCTCCGACATGTCCCGCGCTTGGAGCCGCCTGCGTGCGGGCATCGTCGCCAGCGGCATCGCCTGGGGCAGTGCGTCCGTACTCGCCTTCCCCGCGGGATCCGCCCTGCACCAGGCCGCCTTCGTGATGGTGGTCGGGGGGATGACGGCGGGCGCCGTGCCGATGCTCGCCGTGCGCTTCACGCCCTACGCCATCAGCTGCCTGACCGTGCTGTTGCCGATGGCGGTGCGCCTGGCCGCGGAAGGCACCGGCACGCACCTGGTGCTGGGTGGCACCACGCTCATCCTCATCGTCATGATGCTGCGCTCAGCACGCAACTTCTCACGCTTGTTTCAGGAGTCCGCGCGGCTGCGCGCGCGCCTCGAACGCCAGGCGAGCATCGATTCCCTGACCGGCCTGGCCAACCGCCGCGAGTTCGACCGCGTGGCCGAACGCGAGTGGCGCGCCGCCAGTCGCTCGCGCAGCTGCCTGTCCGTGCTCGTGCTCGATGCCGACTACTTCAAGGCCTACAACGATCACTACGGACACGTGCAGGGCGATGACTGCCTCTGGCAGATCAGCGAGTGCCTGCGCGGCTCCCTGCATCGGCCCAAGGACCTCGCTGCGCGTATCGGCGGTGAGGAGTTCATGGTGTTGCTGCCGGACTGTGCGGCCGAAGGCGCGCTGGAAGTGGCACAACGCATCCGCGACACGGTACGGGCCCGCGCCATCCCCCACGTTCGCTCCCCGATCACCGACAAGGTGACCCTGAGCATCGGCACCGCCAGCACCGTGCCCTCGCCGGACACCCACCTGCGACAGTTGATCGAGCGTGCAGACCGCGCCCTGTACAAGGCCAAGGGATCCGGCCGCGACCGCGCGTGCGCCTGGGGCACCGTAGCGCTCGCCCCTACTCCCAGCGAAACCACCTCAACGCCAGGGTAAAGGCCAAGGCGATCCAGCCCAATTGCACGGCGATCGGTCCGGCCAGGGCCAGCACCGACTCCCCGTCCAGCATCAATCCACGCAGCGTCTCCACGATCGCCGTGAGCGGCAGCAACCGGAGCACGTCGTGGGTGAACTCGGGGAATCGCTCGTAGGAGAAGAACACCCCGGAGAACAGCCACATCGGCAACATCACCGCGTTCATCAGGCCCGACACGCCCTCCGTAGTCCGCGGGCGCGCCGCGATCAGCAGGCCAATCGCAGCGAAGGTGCTCATCCCGAGCAAGCATGCGGCGAAGAAACTCACCAGGCTCGTATTCACCGGGATACGAAGCACGAAGTAGGCGAATGCGAGCAGGCAGGCCAGCTCCCCGATCAGGAAGATCCCACGGCCCAGAATGTAGGCGGCCAGAAAGTGCCAGCGGCGCATGGGCGTGACCATCAGTCGGCGCAGGAGCTTCTTCTGGCGCGTGTCGGCAATCGCGAAGCCGATGGACCAGATGCCGGTGCTCATGAGGTTCATGCCGAGGATGCCGGGAAACAGCCAATCGATGTAGCGGATGCCCGTTCCCGTGACCTCCTCGAACACCAGCGCCGGCGGCGACTCCTCCTGTGCCAGGAGGTGGAGCATACGCAGGCGGGCGAGCTCAGCCTCCGGCCGCTCCGGATCAAAGGCGAGCACGGGCGGCGTGCCCGGCAGCAGCACCGCCGAGACCGCTCCACGCTGCAGGGCCAGTCGCGCCGCGGCCTCATCCTCGTAGGCGCGCTGGGCGATCCCCGAGGCGTCCTCGGCCAGCACCTCGGCCGAGGCGGGCACCACCGCGATCACCTCATCGGCAGGCTTACGGTTCTGAAAGGCCCAGCCGAGCACCATGGTGAGGGCGAGGGGAAACACCAGCACCCAGAACATCGCTTCCGGTTCGCGCACGAACAGGCGCACGCGCGCGAGGGTCAGTTGCCCCAGCGCTCGCCACTCCCTCGCCGCACTCGATTCCCCCTGCGCTGCTGGCAGCGCGGCCCCTTCGCGCTCACCCGTCACGCAACTGCCGCCCCGTGAGCTGCACGAACACGTCCTCCAGCGTCGCCTGCCGCGTCTCCAGCGCCACGGCGCTGCGATCGTGGGCACGCAGAAATTCGAGCAGGGCTGGCAGGGCCGACTCCATCGATGCCACCTGCAATCGCAAGCGCCCCGCCACCGCTTCCGCCGCGGCGATTCCTGGCAAGCTTGCCAACTCGTCCAAGGCCAGAGCCTCCAGGCCGCTCGCCAAGGTCACTTCCATCACGCTGTTGCCAGCTAGGTGATCGATTAGCTCGGCGGGCGCTCCTTTGGCGATGGCACGGCCGCGATCGACGATGACCAACTCGTCGCACAGGCGCTGCGCCTCATCCATGTAGTGGGTGGTAAGAATGATCGTGCCGCCCTCGGCTCGCACCTGCTCCACGACTTCCCAGACGCGACGGCGCGACTGGGGATCCAACCCCGTGGTGGGTTCATCCAGAAACAGCACCCGCGGCTTGCCGATCAGCGCGCAGCCGAGGGCGAGGCGCTGGCGCTGCCCGCCCGAGAGGGCCTTGCAGTGTGCATCCGCCTTCGCCTCCAGACCGATCAGCTCGATCATCGCCTCGGGCGTGTGACTGTCCGGGTAGAAGCTGCGAAACAAGCTAAGAATTTCGCGAACTTTCAGCTTCTCGAACAGCTGGGTTTCCTGCAATTGCACACCGATTGCCGCCCGCAGCCCCTGCGGATCCCGCTGCCAACTGCGCCCGAGCACCTGGAGGGACCCTCGGTCCGGCACCTCCAGGCCCACCATCATGTTGATTGCTGTGCTCTTTCCGGCCCCGTTGGGGCCGAGCAGGCCCAGACAGCTTCCCGCGCGGGCCTCGAAGCTCAACGAATCCACCGCGACCGTGGCCCCGAAAGACTTGCCGACATCGCGCAGGGCAATCGCCGGACCGGCCGGCTCAGGTGCTGTCACTCGAGGACTCCTAGAACGCCATTACGTGACCCTCGTCACGAAAGTGGACGGTGGACCAGAAATAAGGCCACGGCTAGCAACGATCCGTGAATCTGAAAAGACCAAAGCGGCGAAAACTGGGACCATCTAGACCAGAGAACGCGCCCTTAGCGCATGAGATGCCATCTACCATGTCTGCAGCCACCGTCACGCTTGATCGCCCGATCACCGACCGAGTACGCTCGGCGGTTGGCGCCTCTTCTCGCGTCGCCAGCATCAGCGGCTCATCACCCGTGACCAAATCCATCCTTCAAGCGCTTGCGGACGGCGATCCCAAAGCGGCCGAGGCCTTCCTCGACCAGTACGGGGATTTGCTCTGGTCCCTCGCGCGGCGCTTCTGCGACGATCACGCGGAGATCGAAGACTGCGTCCAAGACGCGGTGATCGAGATCTGGCGCAGCGCTGCCAAGTTCGACGCCTCCAAGGCAAGCGAGACCACGTTCGTGGCCATGATCGCGCGCCGCCGTTACATCGATCGCCTGCGCCAGCGTAAGCGTCGCCCGGCACCCGAGCCCCTGGCCGAGGACGACCAGCTCGTCGGCGACCAGGGCGGCCCGTCCTTGGAGATGCTGGCCGAAGTCGAACAGATCAAACCGCTCATCGCCGAGATGCGCGACGTGCAACGCAACGTCGTGCAGTTGGCGATCTTCCGCGGCTATTCCCACGGCGACATCGCACGCGTGCTCAACATGCCTTTGGGCACGGTGAAGACGCACCTTCGGCGCGCCATGCTCGCCATCCGCGAACAGCTCGGGGAGCAGGATCGCAGCACGGGGGAGGCGCTATGAGCTCGCGACTTCCCGAAGAGCTGATCGACCTCCTCGTCAGCGACAGCACTGAAGGCTTGAACGACGATGCCTCCGCATCGCTGGCGCAAATGCTCGGCGAGCACCAGGACGACGTGCGCGAGAGCTTCGAACAAGCGGCGGCGATCGCCCATCTGGCGCTGCTCGACAGTGCGCCGAAGGCGCGCTCAGGCATGCCCAGCGATGCCCGTAGCCGCCTACTGGGTGCCGTGCGCGAGGCCGGTAACGATCCGCATCGCATGCAGGCCCCGGCCGTGGAGTCAGCGCCCAGCAACGTCACGCCCATCGCGCCGCCGCCGGTGAAGCGCTCCGGGGGCTTTGCCGGCTGGCTGGTGGCCGCTGCCATCGCCCTGGCCTGGGGCACCTCCTTCGTGCTGCAGGAAGACCTCCTCGGCCTTCGCGGCGGCGCGGTCGCCCCGGAAGTGCCTGTGGTGCAGGCGCCGCCGACCGAGGCGGAGAAGCGCGCCACGCTGCTCGCCGAGGCGTCGGACGTGATCACCGTGGCCTGGAACCAGTCCGTCGACGCCCTCGCCGGCGTCACCGGCGACGTGGTGTGGAGCACCGAGCGGCAGGAAGGCTACATGCGCCTTGCCGGCATGCCCGCCAATGAGCCGGGCACCACGCAGTATCAGCTTTGGATCGTGGATCCGGAGCGTGATGCGGAACCTGTCGATGGCGGCGTCTTCGACGTGGCCGACGTCGCCGGCGGTGAGATCATCATCCCCATCGAGGCCAAGCTGGGTGTGGTCGCTCCCGCAGCATTCGCGATCACCGAAGAGCAGCCCGGGGGCGTGGTGGTCTCCGAGGGTCCGCTAATTCTGGTCGCCGGCCTCTGACGCCGGCGCCTAGCCCTTACCTAGCTTTTCTTTTCGCTGGACCCGTCGCTCAGGTAGCGACGGGGTAGGCGCGGCCCCAACCCCGTCAGCAGCTCGTAGGGAATGGTCTGCGCCGCCGCCGCTACTTCCTCCAGCGGCACCTCCCCGCCGATCAGGGTCGCCGCTGTGCCCGCGCGGATGTCCGCCAACGGCACAGCGCTGACATCCAAGGTCAACAAGTCCATCGACACCCTGCCGACCACCGGTACGCGCACCCCTGCGACCGAGGCGTGGGCCCGGTTGCCAAGCTCGCGTCGATAGCCGTCGGCGTAGCCCACCCCGACCGTCGCCAGCCGCGTGCCCGGCGCCGCGGTGAAGGCGCCGCCGTAGCCGACGCTTCCCTGCGCCCCCACCGTACGTACCTGCAGCACCCGGCCGTAGACTCGCGCCACCTCGCGCATGGGGTGATCGCGCGTATCGAAGGGGTTGGCGCCGTAGAGGGCGATACCGGGCCGCACGAGGTCGCCCCGGGTCGCCGGGCCCAGCAGCGTGCCTGCCGAGTTGCCGATGCTGGTCGGCACCTCGGGCAGTGCCTCGCGCAGCGCGGCGAAGGCACTCACCTGGCGTGCGGTCAGCGCGTCCTCATCGCCGCGGTGGGCGCTCGCGAGGTGGGTCATGAGCAGTTGCACATCCAGGCCGTCGCGCCAGCCCGCGTCCGCGCTCAGGGCGCGCCAATCCTCCGCCCCCAGGCCGAGGCGATTCATGCCCGTGTCCACATGCACAGCGCATGGTAGGGGAGCTCCGCCCTTTTGCGCCTGATCGCGCCAGAGTGTCACCTGTTCGGCGCTGTTGAGCACCGGGCGCAGGCCCGCCTGCGCGAGAACCGGGGCATCGGCGACCCCCACGCCGTTGAAGACGTACACCTGCGCGGTCGGTTGCAACTCGCGCAAGGCCAGCGCCTCGTGCGCGTTGGCGACGAAGAAGCAGCGACACCCCTCCGCCCACAGGCGATTCACCACCGACGCCAGCCCCAGGCCGTAGGCATCCGCTTTCACCGTGGCAGCGCACTGCGCGGGCGCGGCCAGGCGCGCCAGGGTCCGGTAGTTGCTCGCCAGGGCGGCCAGATCCACATCCACCCAGCCGCCGGCCACGCTGGGGGGCGGTAGCGCACGGGAAGCACCGACTGAACTCAAGAAATGCTCCTTCATGGACGAGGCTCGGCGTCGAGCGGCGAATTGTAGCCAACTGGCCCTGCCCCAGCGGGGCGCTGGAGCCCCACGCCTGGCGCGGGCACACTTCGAAGCTGCGACCGACACAGCATTACCAATGGGATGAGCCACGCGATGGAACAGCGCACGCTAGGATCACAGGGCCTTCAGGTGGGCGCCATCGGCCTTGGCTGCATGGGCATGTCCCACGTCTACGGCCCCGCCGACGACGAGGAGTCCACCCGCACCATCCAGCGCGCCCTGGACCTCGGCATGTCGCTGATCGACACCGCCGATGTGTACGGCTTCAACGCCAACGAGCGCCTGGTGGGCAAGGCCCTGGTCGGCCGCCGTGCCGACGCGGTGGTCGCCACCAAGTTCGGCATGAAGCGCCGCGCCGACGGCTCCCTGATCGGCATCGACGGCTCCCCCGAGTACGTGGCCCAGGCCTGCGACGCCTCCCTGCAGCGCCTGGGGCTGGATGAGATCGACCTCTATTACGCCCATCGCCTGGACCCTGAGGTGCCGGTGGAAGAGACCATCGGCGCCATGGCGCGACTGGTCGAGCAGGGCAAGGTGCGTTACCTCGGCGTGAGCGAGGCGAGCGCGCAGGAGCTGCAGCGCGCGCAGGCGGTCCACCCACTCACGGCCCTGCAGTCCGAATACTCCCTATGGACCCGCGATGTGGAAGCCCGGGAGCTAGCGACGCTCGAGGAACTCGACGTGGGCCTGGTGGCCTATAGTCCATTGGGACGCGGCATGCTGAGCGGCAAGATCCACTCGCAGGCCGACCTCGCCGAGCGCGATTATCGGCGTACTTTTCCGCGCTACTCGCCGGAGCACATCGAGGAGAACGCCCGCCTGGTGGACACCCTGACGCGCATCGCCGACGACGCGGATCTGACCGTGGCACAGCTGAGCCTCGGCTGGCTGCTGGCGCGCTCACCGCGCGTGGTACCT
>JBCBZW010000109.1 GCA_039815145.1 Pseudomonadota bacterium | reverse complement strand
TGGTCGGCCATTCCTTTGGCGGCCTCAACGTGCAGCTGTTCGCCAAGCGCAATCCCGAGCGGGTGGCGGGCCTCGTGCTGGTGGATTCCTCCCACGAGCGACAGTTCGAAGCCTTCGATGCAGCTGGACTGCCATCGGTGGCCCCGCGCGGCAACAGCTTCATGCTGCGCAACTACAACAACGTGCCCAGCAACATGCCGCCGGCGGTGCGCCCCCTCGCGCAGAAGTTCGCCTACGCGTCTGACACGGTGGTGTCGATCCACAGTGAACTTGCCAACATGCGTCGAAGTGCGCAGCAACTCGCGGCTGATGCGCCGCTACCGGACATTCCTATGGCTGTGGTGATCCACGATCCCTCGCCTTACCTGGCGTCGCCCCGAAGCGCGACGATGGCGTCCTTGTGGAAACGTCTGCAGACCGAACTCGCCCAGCAGACCTCCCACTCGAAGCTAATCGTCTCGCAGACGTCCGATCACTACGTGCAGTTCGCTGACCCCACCACGGTGACCGAGGCCATCGTCGATGTGATCGGTCAGGCGCGCGGCGTCGACATCGCCTGCCAGGTGGTCGCGCCGGAGCCCTTCACCTGCTGAGAATCACCTCAGTCGACGTAGTCGACGCTCGCCACCTCGTCCGTCTTCACCGTCGGCTCGCTTGCGTAGCGGCAAGCAGTAGGGTGTAAGCGCATGGGGTTCACCGCATTGCCCAGCTGCAGCATATAGTCGCTCTGCACGCTGTAGGCTTCGCGCTCCCGCGCGATGCTGTGCTCGCACGAGAAGGTGTCGAATTCCCCGCTGCGGTGCTGCAGGTAGTGCACGAGCTCATGCACGATCAGGCTCTTGGCGAAGGATGAGGTGGAGTAGCGCAAGCGCTCATCGACGTAGATGATCCCCTCGTCGTTGTACCAGCCGATGACTTTGCAATCGCGATCGCCGCAGACCTCGTGCACGAAGAATTCGTGCAAGCGGTATTCGAGCTTGGGGGGCTGCTCGGGGGCAGGATAGCCACTTAAATGAACCGCCCAGCTCAGCAGCGCTGGCATCATGACCTGAAGATCCATCGAAACCCTCCTCGCCCGATCGGACGGTGGAGCGCGGCTGCTCATCTGCAGGCGCACTGGTTGACGTAACTTGCACCTTCAGTTTGAGCATAGGCACCGGCGGCGCGTCGGCACCTACGTCACAACTTCACGTCGAGCAACTGTGACCCACTGGTATATCTCAAGCGGGCGCTCACTCAAAGTGATACGCAGGTCGCGAAATGGGTCGCCAAAATGGATTTGCTAGGTACCCAACGGGCCTCGACGCTGAAGCCGCGCGCGAACGGCGGGCAGCAGCAGGTAGAGCAGCAACAGCACCAGGGTCACGGCGCCGAGGAGCGGCGCGGTGGGCGCATCCACCTTGATCTGCTCGGCAAAACGCGACTGGCGTAGAGCGCGCACCAGATCAGCGGGCTGCTGGACGCGCACGTAGTCGAGCAGGGCCTGGTCGGCAATCGACTGCAGGTACTCTTCGCGCAGCGACGACATGTGCTCCGTGCCCGCGGCGATGAGTCGTTGCACCTCAGCCGCGTTCTCGATGCCCTCCCCCTCGACATCGCCGCTGCGCCCCAGCTGATAGTTGTCCAGCTGTTGCACGTCCTCGGCACGCCAATAGCCAAGCACTTCGCCCTCGTCGGAGATGACCGGAATGGGCATGAGCTCATCGCCACCCACACCGATCACCAAGCCGTCCACCTGCTCCGCGTACTGCTCGAAGGGCACGTGGAAGGTGGGCGGCACCGGGGGCGCCTCATGACCGTCGGTGACGAAGACCAGGCGGATATCGCCCTCCATCTCGGTCACCGAGCGCATGGCGGAGTAGAGCCCCTTCGCCACCTCGCTGCGCGACACCCATGCGAGGCGCCAGTCCAGGGAGTTCAAGGTGGTCTCGAAGGCGCCGACGTTGCCGCACACCTCAACCGGCGAGAACAGCATGAGGCTGCGATGCTCCGTGAACATCGCAAGCCCCGCTTTGGAACCGCAGGGCAGGCGCCGCAAGGACTGGCGGATGGCAGCGCGGGCGAATTCGAGACGGGGCACCGTCTCGCCGTTCAGTTGCACGTCCGCCACGTTCATGCTCTGGGTGACATCGAGCACGAAGAGATAATCAAAGCGCGGCTGGGCGAGGCGCACCGTCGGGTTCACCGCCGCCGTCAGCAGCAGCAGCAACATCAGCGGCAGCAACCAAAAGCGCGGCTGCGCCCACCAGGCGCGACGCTCTGTGGCCCAAGAGCCGCTCAAGGCAGCTGCTCCTCCACCCGCATGGTGCTGATCGCGCGTTCGCTGCGCTCGGGGTTTCGCTCCTCATCGGCGGGAAGGTCGGCCACCTCCGGCAGCAGCAGGAGCGTGAGCTCGAGGTTGTACTTGGCGTCGAAGTTACCGGGGTCCGAGATGAGCAGATTGCGGTAGTGCTGCTTGGCCTGCTCCACGAGCGGTACCAGCAGGTCTTGATCGGATTCCAGGTCGAGGTTGATCGCGCGCCTGAGGTACAGGTTCGCCAGATTGAAGCGTGCGATGCGGGCAGTGGCATCGTCAGCCTCGGCGCCAAGCATCAGCCTAGACCAGGCGAGCACCTTGTCATCGAAGGCCTCATCATCGAGAGCGTAGGCGCGCGCCGCGAGCGCCTGGCGCGGCAGCCCCTCGCGCGTCGCCTGCTCGTAGTCCTGGGCGGCCAGGGCACGGTTGTAGCCCAGGTCCCGCCGCCACGCGTCCACTTCCAGCAGGAAGAGCAGGGCCAGAGCGACCATCACCACCCAGGCGCCGCGCACTAAACTCAGACTATCGACCACGATCTCACCTGCGCTGCATGAGCCAGCAGCATGATCAACAACAACGGGGACGCCAAGGCGAAGCAATAGGGCGCCAGCTCCACGCGCGGATGCAGCTCTTCGTACACGATGGGCAGGCTCTGCAGGCGATTCACATCGTCGATCGCGCGCTCGAGCGCTTCGCTGTCCTCCGCATCGTAGGCGCGATAAGGTGTATCGAGTTTCTCGAAGAACCGATGCAGCGCGCGGGCGGGCGCGGTGGCCTCATCAAACTCCACATCGTCGCCGAAGATCCCTTCGCTGAACCCGGACCTTACGTACAACCAATAGAGCGTCACCTGGTGCTTGCGAAACAGGTTCTGCAGCTCAAGGCGCGTCGCCACATCGAGCTTCGCGCCACCGTCTGAGATCAGCATAATCAACCGAGAGCCGGTGTACTCGCGCCCCTCGAAGAAGGCCAGCGCGCGCAGCAAGCCAGCGCCGATGTCCGTCGAGGCGAGGCCACGCCCTACGTTCCCCGCCGCGATCGCCGCCTGGATCATCTCCTGACTCTCGGTGAGGGCGAGCACGGGTATCGGCGAGGAGCTGAATATCGTCATCGCGTACATGTCGTCCTGGCGCCGCGCCACGAACTCCTGCAGCAAGCGCCGCGCCGTCGCGCCCTTCGACTCACCCACGGCCAGCGCGGCCCCGGTGTTGCGGAAGTTGGACCGGCGGCGGCCGGCGGCGAAGGGCTGATCCATGCTTCGACTACGATCCAGGAGCATCACGATCTGCGCCCCCGAGCCCGTGCGCAGCTCCGCCACCGGCGGCTGGTGCAGCCCTGCCAATCCCAATAGCAGCAACACAAGCAATAGGGCCGGCGCCACCCGCAACAACACGGCCACCGCTTTGGACAGTGGATCCGGCGGCAGCAACGCCAGGGACGAGTACGGCACCGGGGTCTCGCGGCGCAGGAACAACGGCAGCAATGCCAGAGGCAGGAGCAGCAGCAAGGCCGGTTGAGCGAAAGCGAGATTCACGGAGCGCTCAGCTCCAGCACGGACAGGCGACGACAGACGTCGACCAGTCGCTGCGCGCCTATCGGCTCCTGCGTCGCGCGCTCGGCGTCTGCCTGCGAGGTGAAGAAGAACCGATGGGATTGCTCGAACACCTCGGCGATCGCGCCCCGCTCGGTCGCGTAGAGGGGTTGGGCGAGGAAAAACGCGTCCAGGTCATCGCGCATCACCACGCGCCCCGCTGCCTCGTTGACGGCCGCATGAAAGCGCCGCAGGCCAGCGTCGGAGGGCACATCCGTCTCTGCGTGCTTGGCCAGGTTGCGTAGGTCGTGAAGCGCAGCCGTGAACGGCCGACGCCAGCGGGCCAACCACACGGCGCCGAAGTGGCAGTAGAACAGGTACAGCGCCAACACCAGCACGGCGAGACCCACCAAGGTCAGCCGCACGAAGTGCTCCGACCAGGGGGCGGGCAGCGGCGGTACGTCCGCCCGCACGTCCGCGGCCGTGAGGAACTCGGCATCGCTTTGCGGCACCACGGCCAGCTGCGTAAACGACCACTCGGGCACGTTGATCGGCACGCTGCGACCCGGTCGGGTGGTGACGAGCTCCCAGGAGGGTATCACCCGCTGCGCCGAGACACCTCCTTCGGCTATCGAATTTATCAGGCGATAGGTGAGCGCCACCTCCGTGTAGTCGCCACGCGAGCCGATATCCACGGCCACAAGCTCGAGCCAGAAACTCAGGCGCCCGACCTGCGGAAGCTCCTCGCGATCCAGCTGCCAGCCGTTCTCGACCTTTAGGCGCAAGGTGCGCGTGAACTCATCGCCTATGAACCACGCGTAGGCGCGCGGATCCTCGATCGCCATGTCCTCGACGTTGGCCTCGGCGATGGGTGCCCAAGCGACGAGCGTCGCGAGCAGGCCTAGAACAACTGCGGCAGCGGCGCTTCCAGCGCCTCGCGCTCGAACTATCCTATCCATAGAAGTAGCGACTCACCGTTTCGGCATCGAAGCGCGTGCCTAGCATCAGCGGCCGCCGACCATGACGCGACAGGGTGCGCAGCACCTCGCTCCGGTGCTCGTCCACCTGGCGCTCGATGCGCTTGCGCAGGGAGGGCCGCATGACCAGCAAGCGCTCGTGGCCAGACTCCGCATCGCGCAACCTTACCAACCCGAAGTTGGGCAGCTGGCGCTCCGCCTCGCTCCAGATGGGCACCGGCACCACGTCGTGGCCGCCGAGTGCTGCCATCAGCCGTTCGAGATCCGCCAGTGGGAAGTGGAAATCCGATAAAAAGAAGAGCAACCCACGCTGGCGCGGCAGGTAGTGGGTCGCCGCCAGCAGGCCACGGGCGCCGTTGCCGTCTGGCTGAAAGGACCGCAAGCGTTGCGCGTGAGCGAGGCCCGCACCACGCCGGCGCGTGGTGGGCAGGCAGAGCTCCCGGCGTACCTGCGTGTCCGCGCTGATCACACCGAAGCTATCGCCCGTGCGCACGGCCGAGAAACCCAGGGCCGCGACGAAGTCGGCCATGAGGTCCAGGGTGCCGCCGGCGGCCGCGGGCATCGACGCGGACACGTCGAGCAGGGCGGTGACCGGGATGCTGCCGAGCTGGCGGTAGGCGCGCAGGCGCAGGGACCGCTGAGGATCGCGCTGCGTGGCGAGCACGTCGAAGCGGCGCGGATCCGTCGTCTCCAGCAGCGAGACGTGGCCGTAGAAGTCCACGCCAGGGCCGAGCCGTCGGCTCGCGTGCGCGCCAGGCAGCGGGCTGCCCGAGCGCCACCCAATGCGGTAGTGGAACTCGGCGACCGGCGACGAGCCGCCAGTCGGTGCGCTGTCAACCATCGCCGATGTGGACGGGCGCCGCGCGGCCGCTGTCGTCAAGGCGCCGCCACCCGATCCAGCAACGACGCGACGAAGGGTTGGATGAGCGCGGCCCGCTGCAGTTCGTAAACGGGCTTGAAGAACACGCGGTGCGCGATGGACTCGTAGAACACAAAGCGCAAGTCCTCGGGCAACATCTGATCGCGCCCCTCGAGCCACGCCTGCACGCGCGCGGCGCGCAGCAACATGCTGGATCCGCGCGGGCTCACCCCCGCCTCGACGAGCTCACCCACGTCGACATCGCTCACATCCACGCCGTACGCGGCAGGATCGGCGGTGGCCATGCACAGGTCCAACGCGTACTCCTGCAGCCGCTCCGTACCGCTCACATGGTGCTGGATCGCACTCGCGATCGACCCCAACCGCTCGTGCGGGACCAGGCCGGCGGGTACGCTCTCCACCAGCGCGTCCGCGTCGTGGAAGCGCGTGTCGAACATCAACTGGCGCTGCAGATCGCGGTCCTCGGGGCGCTCGATCAAAATCTCCATCGCGAAACGATCACGGGCCGCCGCCGGCAACTCGAACGTCTCTTCCTTCTCCACGCGATTTCGATCGGCAAACACCTGCAGGAACGGCAGCGGATGGTCTTGGTTGAACGCGGCCACGCTGCGCTCCGCCATCACGCGCAGAAGCAACGAGTGCAGCTGCGGGCGGGCTCTATTGACCTCATTGAAGAAGAAGACCGAGAGCGCTTCGCCGTGGCGCAGCAAAGGCCCCGGCGCCACGCGCGGCTGACCATCCTCGGTGATATAGGTGTAGTACACGAGATCGCTCGGCATCAGATCGACCGTGCCCTCGATGCGCGAATAGGCACCGCCGATCGCTCTCGCAATGCAACGCAGCATCGTTGTTTTGCCAACGCCGACGTCACCTTCGAGGAGCACGTGGCCGCGCGCGAACACGGACACCAGGATCAACCTCACAGCACGTGACTGCCCCAGCAGCGCGGCATTGACCGCGCTCTCCAAGACCAGTGCCTGTTCGCGTGAATCCTGCAGCAGCTGTTCGTTGACCGTCACGAGCGTTGATCTCCATCACAGCAAGAAGTCCATGGCTGCCCTAGGCTACCGCCACCTCGATGCCGCCTACCTGCCACACGCGTCTCCTGCTGAATTTCACGACAGTTGGCGACGGGGGTTGAACCGAAGCCAAGTGAGGCTGGTATCATAGGCAACCCTGTTTTGGGATGTCACACCGGCACACCAAAGGACGGAATGCACAACACGATCACTGCCACGGCCGCCCTCCTCGGCGCCGCCCTCCTCACCGTTGCTCCTGCACCTGCAGGCGCCAACGACTTTCCGACCCAAACCCGGGTCGAATACGTTCTGCAGTGCATCAAAGATTATGGCGGCGAAACGTACAAGAATGTGTACGGTTGCGTCTGCATGATCGATAAGATCGCGGAGCAAATGAGCTTCGCCGATTACGACGAAGGCACCACGTTCGGCAACATGCGCACCGTTCCCGGTGAGCGCAGCGGAATCTTCCGCGACAACGCCCGTGGTCGCGAACTGGGGAAGACCATTGAAAAGGTCCGCGAAGACGTCGCTGACGCGTGCCTGATGAGCAAGCCCGCCGGGGAGTCGTAACCGCTGGCTCACGTTACGAAATTCCCATTCTTGAAGTGGCATTGCTTTGGCTCAGCCCGCGGCTATACTCGGTCTTGATTCGGGCAAAGCCACAGTTTCTCCACATCGGTTTTTCCGGCCGGCGTGGAAAAAAGGTGCTGGAGCATCCCTCGGGGAGTCCAGCCTATCCAAAGGCCGACGTTGTGTCGGCATCTTTCTCTGAGGGGGGAAAGTTAATGTCCAAGCGCTTTGTAAGCCTCGCTGCAGCTTCCGCTGTAGCACTGACGTCCGGGCTGGCCATGGCCAACCAAGACGTCATGCGCCTCACCAAGGATCCCAGCAACTGGGCGATCTGGGGTGGCAACTACGCTGGTCAGCGTTTCTCTAAGCTTGACCAGATCAACACCGGTAACGCTCGCGATCTGCAGGTGGCGTGGAGCTTCTCCACGGGCGTGCTGCGCGGTCACGAAGGCGGCCCCCTGGTCGTCGGTGACACGCTGTACATCCACACTGCGTTCCCGAACAAGGTGTTCGCTATCGACCTGAATGATCAGACCCTGATCTGGTCCCACGTCCCCGTGCAGAACCCGGACACCATTCCGGTGATGTGCTGTGACACCGTGAACCGCGGTCTCGCCTACGCTGACGGCAAGATCTTCCTGCAGCAGGCTGACACCACCCTGAAGGCGCTCAACGCCAAGACGGGTGAAGTCATGTGGGCCATCAAGAACGGTGATCCCTCGAAGGGTTCCACCAACACCAACGCACCGATCGTCATCAAGGACAAGGTGTACACCGGTATCTCCGGTGGTGAATTCGGTGTGCGTGGCTTCGTAGCCGCCTACAACACCAGCGATGGTTCGCTGGCGTGGAAGGCCTACAGCACCGGTCCTGACGATGAGATGCTCGTCAACCCGCGCAAGACCATGGTCATGGGCAAGCGCATCGGCAAGAACTCTTCCCTGAAGAGCTGGAAGGGCGACCAGTGGAAGATCGGTGGCGGTACCACCTGGGGCTGGTACACCTACGATCCTCAGGAAAACCTGATCTACTACGGCACGGGTAACCCGTCCACGTGGAACCCGGTTGTGCGTCCTGGTGACAACAAGTGGACCATGACCCTCATGGCTCGCGACGCTGACACCGGTGAAGCTCGCTGGTTCTACCAGATGACCCCGCACGATGAGTGGGATTACGACGGCATCAACGAGAGCGTCCTCGCCGACATCGAGATCGACGGCAAGATGCGCAAGGTGATGGTGCACTTCGACCGCAACGGTTTCGGTTACACGCTGGACCGCGTGACTGGCGAACTGCTGGTTGCCGAGAAGTACGACCCCGCTACCAACTGGGCCACGCACGTCGACATGAAGACGGGCCGCCCGCAGGTTGTGGACCGCTACAGCACGGACAAGAACGGTGAGGACTTCAACACCACCGAGATCTGCCCGGCCGCACTGGGTTCCAAGGACCAGCAGCCTGTTGCTTACTCGCCGAAGACCAAGGTCTTCTACGTGCCGACCAACCACGTCTGCATGGACTACGAGCCGTTTGAAGTCGAGTACGTTGCGGGTCAGCCGTACGTAGGCGCCACGCTGAGCATGTACCCGGCGGGTCGCGTGCTGGGTGACGGCACCAACAACCTCGGTAACTTCATCGCCTGGGACGCTGCCGAAGGCAAGATCCTGTGGTCCATCCCTGAGCGTTTCTCCGTCTGGAGTGGCGCGCTGGCGACCGCTGGTGACATCGTCTTCTACGGTACCCTCGAGGGTTACCTGAAGGCTGTGTCCGCTGACACGGGTAAGGAGCTGTACAAGTTCAAGACCCCGTCCGGCATCATCGGCAACGTCAACACCTGGATGCACAACGGCAAGCAGTACGTGGGTGTCCTCTCGGGCATCGGCGGCTGGGCCGGCATCGGCATGGCCGCTGGCCTCGAGAACGACACCGACGGCCTGGGCGCCGTGGGTGCGTACAAGAAGCTGAGCGACTACACCCAGCTGGGTGGTGTGCTGACGGTCTTCTCGCTGGGCAACTAAGTCCACGCGAAACTGATCCGAAAACAAAAGCAATAAGCGTCTAAATTGTCCCCGGTCATCGTAAGATGGCCGGGGATTTTTTCGTTTCATGGATGGAGAAACGTCGATGGGATCATACGACGCACACCCCGGCGCGCGACCCCTGCGGCTGGCTACCGTTGCCCTTGCAAGCAGCGTGCTGCTATCGCTGACCCTCGCCTGTACGCCGCCATCTAACGACGCCACGGAAGCGGCCGCGCCGACTGACGAGAGCGAGGCCACACCGGAGGCGAGCGCGGTGCAAGCCGACGCCGACAGCACCGGCGCTAGCGACTCGCCGACGACGCCGCAAGAGCCAGTCGCCGCCGCCGTGACGGACACCGCCGCTGAAGAAGGCGACGGCAACGCACCGCCCTACGACATCGCGTGCGACGCCGACGGCAACTGCCTGGTCGACAAGGCCACCTACGTGGGCTGGCGCACCTACCACGCCGCCTGCCACGTCTGCCATGCCCAGGACGCCGTCGGCAGTACCTTCGCCCCGAGCCTGGTCACCCGCCTGCAGGAGATCGACAAGGCACGCTTCTACGAGAGCGTGACCAACGGCTACACCGGGCAACTCGGCGTCATGCCCGCCTGGGGCGCAGACCCGAACGTGAATACCAAGTTCGACGAACTCTACGCCTACCTCAAAGCGCGCTCAGACGGTATCCTCGGCGCCGGACGTCCAACACGGAAACGTTGAAGCTTATGAACAAGCCCCTGATTCACACGCTGGCGCCCGTGGCGTTAGCCGTTCTCGGCCTGAGCGGGATGGCCCATGCCGACCACCACGTCGAGGACAATGCCTTCCGCGTCTGCGCTGATCCCAACAACCTGCCGTTCTCCAACCAGGCGGGCGAAGGCGTCGAGAACCGCATCGCGAGCCTCTGGGCTGAACGCCTCGGCCAGCCCCTCGAGTACGAGTGGTTCCCGCAGCGCCGCGGCTTCGAACGCATGACCCTGCGCTCGCAAAACCCCGCCAACCGCTCAGGTTACAAGTGCGATGTGGTGATCGGCGTGGCCAAGGGGTGGGAGCTGGGGATCACCACCCAGTCCTACTACCGCTCCACATGGGCCCTCGCCTACCTCGAGGGCGGCAAGCTGGACGGCGCTCAGTCACCTCAGGACATTATTAGCCTACCGGCGGAGCTGAAGGAGACGGTGTCGGTCGCCACCTTCGTCGGCACACCCGCCTCGGTCTGGCTGTCCCGACATGGACTGGACTACAAGCTGCGGCCTTACCAGGCGCTCGACGCCGACCCCAACCGCTACCCCGGCCAGTTGATCGAGAATGACCTGCGCGCGGGAGAAGTCGACCTAGTCATCCTGTGGGGCCCCGTCGCGGGGTTCTTCGCCAACCGGGTCAACGAAGCGAACGATGGCCCGAAGGTGGTCGTGATTCCCCTCGAGTCGGGTGATGGTCTGACCTTCGACTTCACCATCGCCTCAGGCGTGCGCTACGGCGATGGCAAGCGACGCGAGCAGATCTCCGCCCTGCTACGTGACACCGAATCGGAGGTCACCGCGCTGCTGACCGAATACGGCTTCCCGCTTCTGCCTATCGGCGAGGAACGTGATGATGATGATGATGATGATGATGACGACGACGATGACGACTGAGTAGGTCCCAGCGTCGTACACCGACTCGGAGGCGGCGGCCGGCAACACCGGTCGTCGCCTTTTTTTGTGTATGCTGCCGTGCCAGGCAAGCGGCATTCAGATCACCAGGCGTAAAGGAAGGAGCGACGGATGGCAGGCTTATTGTCGAAGGAGCGCATCGTTGCCGGCCCAGGCTTCAATCGTTGGCTGGTGCCTCCCGCCTCCATCGCCATCCACCTTTGCATCGGCTCCGTCTACGCCTGGAGCATTTTCAACCCCGCCCTGACCAAATCCCTCGGCGTGGTCACCAGTGCGGCAGACGACTGGACCTTGAGCAGCGTTGCCACCACCTTCACCGTCGCCATCGTGTTCTTAGGTATCGCCGCGGCCTTCGCTGGCAAATGGCTGGAGCGGGTCGGCCCACGCATGGTGGGGGTCACCGCCGCCTGCTGCTGGGGCGGTGGCTTCATCGTCGGCGGCCTCGGCATCCTCACCCATCAGCTCTGGTTGCTGTACCTCGGGTACGGCGTGCTCGGCGGCTGCGGCCTCGGCCTGGGTTACGTCTCGCCCGTGAGCACCTTGATCCGCTGGTTCCCCGATCGTCGCGGCATGGCCACGGGCATGGCGATCATGGGTTTCGGCGGCGGCGCCATGATCGGCGCGCCACTGAAGGAGTTCCTGATCTCCACCTTTTACCAGGCGCCGCAGTATCTCGGTCCCGTCGCCGACGTCGATCTGGTCACGGAGGCCGGCAAGCGCTTCGCCGAAGTGGGCGGAGAGCTGCTCGAAGTGGTGGTGGTCGGCGCCAACGACGTGGCTAACATGCTCGTCGCAGGGCCTGAGGGCGTGTACGTGGTAGGGACGGGCAGCGTGGGCCTTGCGCCCACCTTCTTCGCCCTCGGCGTGCTCTACTTCGTGGTGATGATGATTGCGGCCTTCGCCTATCGCATCCCCGCACCGGACTGGACGCCGGCCGGCTGGACCCCGCCGACCGACGCCGCGCGCAGCGCCAAGATGATCACCACCCGCCACGTAGACATCGACGAGGCACTCAAGACCCGCCAGTTCTACCAGCTGTGGATCGTGCTCTGCCTCAACGTGACCGCCGGTATCGGCGTGCTCAGCGTGGCGAAGACGATGATCAACGAGATCTTCGGCACCACCCTGCCTGGCATCGTTGATGGCACCTTCGCCGCCACCTACGTGGTCATGATCAGCCTGTTCAACATGATCGGCCGCTTCTTCTGGGCCAGCACCTCGGATTTCCTCGGCCGCAAGAACACCTACTGGGTCTTCTTCGCCCTCGGCATCGCTCTCTACGCCTCGATTCCCTTCGCCGCGCAGCAGGTGAGCGCCAGCCCCTCCGCGATCTGGCTGGTCTACTTCTATGCTGCCACCATGATCATCTTCACCATGTACGGGGGCGGCTTTGCCACGATCCCGGCCTACCTGGCAGATGTGTTCGGTACGCGCTACGTGGGCGGCATCCACGGCCGTCTGCTCACGGCCTGGAGCATGGCGGGCGTACTAGGCCCCCTCGCCATCACGGCCCTGCGCGAGTACTCCCTGCGCAACGCGCTCTCGTCGCTGGCAGCGCAGGTGGATCCCGAACGCTTCCGCGCCGCCTTCGGCGCCGGCCTCGACCAGCTCGACGCGCTAATCAGCCAGAAGACCGTCACCGTGGCCAAGCTGATGGAGATCGCGCCCGCGGGCACGGTCGATCCCACCCCCAGCCTCTACAACCTGACCATGTACCTCATGGCGGCACTGCTCGCGGTGGCCCTGGTGAGCAACGCCCTGATGGCGCCCGTGGACGAACGGCATCACATGAGTGACGAGGAGTTGCGCACGTCCACGGACTGACCGGCTCAGTCCGTCGCGCCGCGCCAGCAACACTCCATGTCTGCCACCGCCCCACAGCGTCTCGCTTTCCTCGGCGCCGCCCTGGCGCTGCTCGCGGGCCTCGCCTGCTACCTATGGCTACGTCCCGTCGGCGTGGGGCCGGCGCTACTGCTCGGGAGCACACCCGCTCTGACCCACGCTTTCGCCTTCGCAGCCCTGCTCCTGCTCGCGGCACGACCGCACCGCCTGCGCCACCGTCGATGGCTACTCGGCGGGTGGCTGGCGCTGTTGGTCGGCTTCGAGGCCCTGCAACTGCCCGCCGCGCAACCTTGGGTGAGCCACTCGGTCCAAGCCCTGGAAGGCGCGTGGCCCTACCTCGCGTCGCTGCTGCGCGCGCATGGCGCCGGCACCTTCGACACCTACGATGTGCTCGCCAGCGCCGTGGGCGTCGCCCTGGCAGCTTGCCTACTTCGCCCCGCGCGACCTACCGACCCGCGCCGGCTCATCCAATCGAGAGAATCTCATGCCGCATCTTCGTGACCACCGACCCGCCCTCACCGTCGCCGTCCTGGCCGCAGGCCTGTGGACCTTGCTCGCCAGCAGCACCTTCGAGGAAGGCGAGCCGGACACGCAGGCGCGCGTGAGCTTCGCCGTCAGCACGAGCACCACGCCGATCAGCTTGGAGGATGGCACGGTCGAGTCGATCGCCATGAACCTGCGCGTCGCCGGCGACTACGAAGACGACCTCGGCGACCCCATCACCATCCAGCGCGACAACCTCACGGTGGACGTCTCCACGACCTTCGATCTGTCCGTGAGCGCCGTGGACGGCGAGGACGACATCGCCAGCGAGAACATCGAGTTCGGCACCGCGTTCGAGGTGCTGCTGGACATCGATCAGGATCCGGACCAGGGGCAGTTCTCGGTGAACATCGACGGCACCACCACGCTGCTCACGGTGGAGAACGACGGCTTCACCATCGAAACCACCGGCAACGACACGATCAGCCGAGACTTCGATGACTTCCGCGCCGCCGTCGAGGATGAGGACGAGGACGAACCCGACGACGTACGCCTTTCCGCCGCCGCCTACGCCTTCGTCCCCCTCGCGCTGCAGATTGCCCGCATCGCAGAGGACTTCGCTGACGATATCGAGTTCAACGCCGAAACCCTCGAGGGCATGAACCTGAACGAATCGTTGACGTTGACCTGCAGCAACACCGGCGGTGAACGGGTCATCATCTGGACCCAGGATGCCTCCGGCACCGGCGAGGGCGAGGTCGGCGAGGGCGACAGCTTCGAGCTGCGTGTCGAGAGCTGCTTCGACAGTCAACTGAATCGCTTTCTGGACGGGGTGATCACCTTGGCGGACTACATTCCCATCGACGAAGACGCTAACGAGCGCAGCTTCGGCGCCACCCTCGACCTGGCGCAACTGTTCATCAGCGAGCAGGAAGTGAACGTCGGCACCAACGCCTCCAGCACCTCACCACGGGTCGACGGCACCGTGGTCGTGCGCTACGACGAGGTGGAGCTCGAAGTGATCTCGGATGACGAGGATACGCTCTAGCCGTCGCCAAACTCCCCACGCCGTAGACGCCAGTTCTGCTGATCGGCGAACCCCCAGCGCCAGCGCACCGCGCGACGCGATGGGGATCCTACACTTTCGGCGCTGTTGCTTAAGGAGGACTTTGGCGATTTCACGGCGCGCCAACGGTCGGCGCAAGGAGTGATCAGATGATGCGATACGCGATGCTCGTGGCGGTGGCGCTGCTCCTCACCGCCGGCTGCGCAGACAACACCGAGCGGCCCTACCGCTTGCCCTACGCCAATGGCGTGAGCGTCACCATCACCGCCGACCACGAGGATCACGCCAACCCGCCGGAGCAGATGTTCGACATGCGGGCGAGCGAACCGGATCAGGTGATCGTCGCGGCGGCGCGCGGCTGGGTCCGCGAGATCGAGGATACGAAGGACTCGACCTCGACCACCAACAACTACGTCTGGATCGAACATCCCCTCGACTACTGCCAACCGGCGGGCAGCACGCCACCGGGCAACGGGGGCCTTGCCACCGAGTGCCGCACCTGCCGGGACGGTCTAGGGCGCTGCAACGAATGGACCCTCTACGCGCACATGCGTCAGGGCTCCGTCAGCGCCGCTCCGCCCCTGGGCGCGGGTCTGTCGGTGGGCGACTGGGTGTTGGAGGGACAGGCCATCGCGGTGGAGGGCGATGTGGGCTGCCAGCAGTTCAGCCCGCCGTGCACGCGCCACCTGCACTTCACGGTATTCGTGTTCGAGCAGGAGTCCCTGCTCGCCCAACCATCCGACAACGGCGACTACGAGGAGTACGCCGCCTTACACGGACGGCCGGAGCGGGTGCCCTTGTTTTGTACTACCACGGGCCCGCGGCTGGTCGATACGGGCCTTAGCTACACACCGGATGCGTGCCCCTGAGGCTCTCTGACCGCCGAACGTCAAAGCAACCGCAATAGCGGCTCGGCCGCCTCGCGCAGGGACGCGCTGGCCGAGGCCAGGGCCCAGCCGATCGCAGCGCCGGCGATCACGTCCGTCGGGTAATGCAACCCCAGCACGGGGCGCGACAAGCCGACCAGGATGGCGAAGGGCACTAGAAGAGAGGCGAGCTCCGGAAAAGACGCAAGGCAGATCAGGGTGAAGCTGACCGCGTGTAAGGTGTGGCCGGACGGAAAGCTGTACTGATCGAGCTGCTTAGCGGCGGCGTGGATCGACTCGTGCGACACGTGCGGGCGCTCGCGCACGAAACGACCCTTCATCCAGCGGTAGAGCAGCACGCCGACCACCCCGGTCAGGGCCATCTGCATCGTGGTGTGCAACCCCGCGCGGCCATAGGCCACGGGCAGTACGAACATCAGCACGTACCAGAACACACCGTCGCCCAGGCGGCTTGCCAGCCAGAACACACAGCGCACCACCCCGATCTTACTCAGGCCGTTGAGACCCCGGCAGAGGGACACCTCGGCGTCGTACAGGCGCCTAAGGGCCGGCCAGGTGACGGGCGGGGCCGTCGGCGGTCCATCGCTGGAGAGCTTGTCCGTGGCGCCGTTGGGAGCGCCGAATGGCCTGTTCATGAGCTACATGAATCCTTAGCTTGGTTACTCGTGCGAGTGCTCGCCATGCTTGTGACCGTGGGAGGCGCAGCGCTCACAGTTGACCCAGCCTGAGTCACCGTCTGTGAAGTGCTCCTTCTTCCAGATGGGCACGCGCACCTTCACCTCATCGATGATGTAGCGGGCCGCCTGGAAGGCCTCGTCGCGGTGGGCAGCACTCACGCCCACCCACACGGCCACGTCGCCGATCTCGAGTTGCCCCACGCGGTGCACGCAGCCGGCCTTGGTGATGGGCCAACGCTCAGCCGCTTCGGCGATGATGCGCGCGCCCTCCTTCACCGCCAAGCCCTCGTAGGCCTCGTACTCCAGGCGCAGGACACTGCGACCCTCGTTGTGATCGCGCACCCAACCCTCGAAGGCGACATAGCCGCCGCAGTGATCATCCTGGGTGCGTCCGCGCAGGGCGAAAAGATCTAGCGCTGAATCGGCGAACTCGAAGAACTGACTCATCACCTCAGCCTCCCGCCACGGGTGGGATGAACACCACCACATCACCGTTCGCTAGGCCCGCGTCCCAGGCGCAGAACTCCTCGTTGACGGCCACCCGAAGTGTGTCGCGCGGGGCTTGCAGGCCGTGGCGCTCAGCGAGCTCCGCGTAGAGGTCGGCCGGCGTGCTGGCCGCCGTCTCCACCAACTCCCCCGCCTCGCCGCGCTGTTCGCGCAGGACGGCGAAGTACTCCACCTTGACCTGGATCATGCGTTCTCCTGTGTCGACGACGCGGGCGCACTGGGACGCGACCGAGAGTCGATCGCGGTGGCGATGCGCTGGCGCTCATCGGGCGTGTTGGCGTTATCGAGGCTGGCGGGATCCGCCTGCTCGATCAGCGTGGTGTTCATTCGCAGCAAGGCCTTGCGAGGACAGTTGCGCCCTTCGCTCAGCATCGCGGCGAGGGTGTGCGCGCTGGAGGGCTCCCAGATGGCACAGAGGGGTTCGGGCAGCCCGTCGTGGCTGCTCACGTAGGCAGTGGCATCCGCGTTGGCATCGCGCCGCTCGACCAGCGTGCGCAAGGTCTCGAGGTCGAGGCGCGGTAGGTCGCACGCGACCACCAGCCAGGCGGCCTCGGGAGCCTCCATCTGGGCGGCCCGAATTCCGCTGGCCGGCCCCTCCACGTCGGGCAGGTCGATCAGCTGTGCGTAGCGCGCGCGTTCCGGCTCATCGCGCTGATCGGCGCGCACGGAGAGCTTTACCTCGCCGTCCAAGACGGTGCTGAGCAAGTCGTGGGTCACGGCCAGCTGCGTGCGCTGGTCGTGATAGCGCAGCAAGGCCTTGTCCTCCCGCATACGTCGGCTGCGTCCGCCCGCGAGGAGCAATCCGTGTAAGGGGGCCACAGCGCCCATTACACCGCCTCTCCCGTACGCTCGAAGTCGCGCTTACCGCCCGCCTTGGCCATCAGCTTCACCTCGTGCAATACGATGTCGTGGGACAGCGCCTTGCACATGTCGTACACGGTCAAGGCGGCCACGC
>JBCBZW010000108.1 GCA_039815145.1 Pseudomonadota bacterium | reverse complement strand
TCAACGAACTAACCGGACAGGACACTAGGAGAGAGATCACCGTGGACAAGCTTCCATCCCTCAACGTGCTCGGCGAGCCGCTGCAGCCCTGCTCTCATGATCCGCTCACGGGCTTCTTCCGCGACGGCACGTGCAACACCTGCGCCGAGGACGCCGGCAGTCACACCGTGTGTGCGGTGATGACCGAAGAGTTCCTCGCCCTATCGAAATACCTCGGTAACGACCTCTCCACGCCGCGGCCCGAGTACCAGTTTCCGGGCCTGAAGCCGGGCGACCGGTGGTGCGTGTGCGCGTCGCGCTTCCTGCAGGCCGTGCACGAGGATGCGGGGCCGAAGGTGGATTTGGCCGCGACCCACCAGCGCGCGGTCGAGATCGTGCCGATGGAGATCCTCGAGACCTACGCCCTCACCACCTGACCCGTGCTCAGCGCAGGCCGGCGAGGATGCGCGCGTTGAGCGCCGCGCGTTGCGCGTCAGGGTCGGCCATTGCAGCCACCGCATCGAGCTGGGAGAGCCACTGGGCCGGCAGGGCGTGGTGGCGCGCGCCGTGGACGACGAAGGCCTTGTACCAATCGTAGGGTCGCAGGGCTTGGTCGATGAAGTGATCCGGTGGCACGTAGGTAAAGGCGTCGACGGCCTCACCCTGCAGCGGCATGACCTCCACCGTGACCGCCACGTAGCCCCCACCGTGCACGCCTTCGGCGTAGTCGAGGCTCGGGCGGTGCTCGGCCGCCATGCGATACAGGACCCCGTACACCCGCGCCTGCGGATCGTCGGCCGGCAGGATCGCGCACTTGCCTGACCCGTCCGCACCGCGCTTGGTGAAGGTGAGCGTGTGGCCGTCGAGGGTGGCGGTGCCGAGGGCTTCGCGCGAGGGCACTCGGCGACGCAGGCGCTCAGGATGCAGGTTGGAGCCGTAGGCGAAGTAGATCATCGGGCGCGTGCCTTGAGGTTCGCGATGTACCGCGCAATCTTCGCACAGGCGCCGCTCGCCCACCGGGTGGCCAGCGAGCGTTACCATGACGCCATCCAGTGGACGGAGTTCGAGCTTGGCCGTCGATACCGCCGAAGACGCTCACATCATCGATCAGATGCTCACCGAGCGCGCCCCGCAACTGCTGCGCAGCCGCTGGTGGCCACTGCTCGGGCCCCTGCGCGATGCGTTCTTCGGTTACCACAAGGCGCGTCGCATGGCCGATGCCATCGCGCCCCTCGGCGGCCAGGCGGCGCTCGATTACATCAGTGAGCTCCTGCACCTCGAGGTGATCGCCAACGGCTTGAGCCACTTGCCGAGCGAGGGGGCGTGCGTGGTGGTATGCAACCATCCGACGGGGATTGCGGACGGTATCGCCGTCTACGACGCCCTGCAGCGCGTACGCTCGGATCTGCGTTTCTTCGCCAACGCGGATGCGCAGCGGATATGCCCTCGCTTCGATGATGTCCTGATCCCCGTGGTATGGCCCGCGACGAAGCGAACCATTAGGTCGAGCAAGCTGGCCTTGCGCACGGCTCGCCAGGCGCTGCAGGAAGAGCAAGTGCTGGTGATCTTCGCTGCAGGGTTGATGTCCAAGCACATCGACGGCCGTCTGCAGGACCCGCCCTGGGAGCACTCGGCGGTGGCCCTCGCGCGCAAGCACGCTGTGCCCCTCGTACCCCTGCACGTAGCGGGGCCGTACTCCTTCCTGTTCCATCTGTTCCACCGCCTGTCGCAGGAGCTGCGGGACATCACGTTGTTTCACGAGTTCATGAACAAAGCGGGGCGACGGTTCACGCTGCACCTCGGCCCGGGCGTCGACGTAGGGGCCCTCGAGAAGGACTCGAACGAAGCGCTCACCGCATCGCTGAAGGACTACGTAGAGCTCGGCCTGCCGCACAATCCCGAACTCGCCTTTCTCGACTCTCCCGCCTACCGGTCTGCCCAGCCCTAAACCCTTGACCAGTCGATGACTTGTCACCTGTCGCGGCCAGGCGACAGGGATTCGATTTTCTCGCTATTCGGGTCAACCGAGCCTTGACCGATCCGTTGTCTGGGGCGTGATATCAACGAACGCTCATTGCGGATCGGAGTTTGCTATGAAGATCATGAACAGGCTGCGATGGATTTCGACGCTGGCGGCTGCAGGATGTCTGCTGGTCGCCGCCGGCTGTGGCGGTGGGGGCGGCGGCGGTGTCGCCAACCTCGAGGACCCGGGCCCGGTGGGAGACGATGGCGGTACGCCCGTCGCCGCCTGTGACCCTGCCGATGCGGACACCTTCGATAGCTGCGGCGTCGGCGTGGTCACCGTGACCGACGCTGACGGCGACGTGCTGAGCTACGCCGTCGACATCGTCTCCCTGCGCCTCGAGCGCGCCGGCGGCGACATCGTAGAGACCTTGCCCGCCACCACGCGTATCGACTTCGCCGACTACGTGGAGCTCTCCGAGTTGCTCGGCGCTCCGCGCCTGCCGCCAGGCACCTACGTGGGGGGCTCGATGACCCTGGACTTCACCAAGGCCGAGATCGTGGTGGAGCAGGACGGCCAGGCCGTGATGGCGAACGTGGTGGACGCCGAGGGTAACGCCCTCACGCAGGCCACCATCGACGTTGCCCTGAGCGGCGACCGGACGCAGTTCTCCATCGCCGCTGGTCGCACGGCGCTGCTGGCCCTCGACTTTGACCTCGAGTCCTCCAACGAGGTGGACGCGGAGGCCTCGCCGCCGGTGGTGACGGTACAGCCGGTGCTGCTCGCCGAGGTGAACCCCATCGAGGAGAAGGAGCTGCGCGTGCGCGGCGTTCTCGAAGCGGTGGACAGCACGGGCAACGCCTACCAAGTGGACGTGCGGCCCCTGGGACGGGGCGATGGTCGCTTCGGTGACGTGTCCGTGCGCGTGACGGACGAGACCACCTACGACATCGACGGGGAGCTGTTTACCGGCGCTGACGGGCTCGCCGCGTTGGCCGCCCTGCCCGAGGACACCCTAACGGTAGCCTTCGGTGTGCTCTCGACCAGCGAGGCGGCCTTTACGGCGCAGAGCGTCCTCGCCGGCAGCAGCGTACCGGGCATCGAGAGCGATACGGTGGTGGGCACGGTCGTCGCCCGTGCCGGCGATGAGCTCACCGTGCGCGGTGCCACGGTGGTCCGCTCCGGCGAAGAGCCGAACGCGTTCTTCGACTCGGTCACCGTGACCGTGGGCCCGGCCACGGAAGTGACGCGGCCGGTCGATCCCATCGACGGGTTGACCACCAGCGCTATCTCCGTGGGCCAGCAGGTGCGTATCTTCGGAGTGGCCAACGTGCCGGTGGTGGAGGAGGACGACGGCGACGATGGCGAGATCGATCCCGCCGCCCCGCTGATCCTGCCGCCGCTCGAAGTGGATGCGACCGAAGGACGCGTGCAACTCCTGCGCTCCCAGGTGTCGGGCATCGTGGCCGACAACCAGGCCGGCCTGCTCACCCTGGACCTGGCCTTCATGAACACCCGCGGGGCCGACGTCTTCGACTTCGCGGGCACGGGCCTGGCGCCGGAGTTCGATGCCGACCCCACCGCCTACGAGATCGACACCAACGGCTTGGGCGCTGATGCACCGGTCGGTGGCGCGGCGCGTGTGTTCGGCTATGTGAACGCCTTTGGCGAAGCGCCGCCGGACTTTGAGGCCTTCACCACGGTGCAGTTCGAAGATCTGCGCGCGGTGTTCCGCTTCATCTTCAACCCGCGGCTCGCCGATCAGGCGTTCTCCAGCATCGGCGCGGATGGTGTCGCGCTCAACGCTGAGGCCCTCGAGCGTGGTCGGATCCGCGTACCGGGTCTGCGCGTACCTCTCGGGGCGCCGCAGATCCTGCCGATGCTGGTGCCGGCCGACGAGCCGAGTCGCTACGCGATCGTCAATGGCGACAGCACGGAGATGTTCGAGGACTTCGCGGCCTTCTCCGAGGCGCTCGCCCTGGCCCTGGATGGCACGACGCTGGTCCGCAGTATCACGGCGGCCGGGGCCTACGCCCCGCTCGCCACCACCCTGGAGGCGCGCAGCCTCGTGGTGGTGCTGCGCCCGCCGGCAAGTGCGCTGTAGGCGCCAGCTGAACTAGGCCTGACCGGGCCTCCCCGTTGCGCCCGATCCCGTGCGGTGGATCGGGCGCTTTTTTTTGCCTCGCGGGGAGTGCTACCGACCGCGCAGCCAGGTGCCGTCGATCAGGTAGTGCTCGCGATTGCCGATACTGACCCGCCAACGCCCATCCCCCTCCGCGAGAGCCCAGGTGAAGGTGCCGTCGCGGGCGCGGAACTCGCCGTCCTCGTAGCGCAGCACGTGCATCGCATGCTGGTTGGTTTCGGCGGGACTGGCGAGAAGCAGGGTGGCGCCGCGGGCGTCGCGCACGAGGCGGGCGGCGCATCGCTCGCCCACGTCGTCGCGGGGTGAGGAGCAGGGCACGGCACCGATGGCGTCGTAGGTGAGCAGAGCGCGGTCTGGCGCCGGCGGCGTGGGCGCCGGGCGGTTGGTCGGCCGCGGTGGCTCGAGGTCTTGCTTGGTCGCTGCACGCAGGGCCCAGCGGGGGACCCAGCCGCGCACCTGGGCGTTGGTGTAGAGGGCGACGCGACACCAGGTGTCCTCGGGGCCCACGTCCACGCAACCGTGGTCTCGCAGCACGGCGCCGGCGCGCAGTTCGCGCACTTCCATCTCCTCCAGCGAGGGGCCCGCACGCAGGACGATCGTGCGCGGGGCCTCGAAGGTGCGAATGGTCCACAGGGTTTGCTTGAGCCGCGGCGCCGCGCTCGCGACCGCCATCGTCAGCGAGAACACCAGGGCGAGCACCAGGGCGCTCCCGCGCACCATCAGGCGCCTTCCTCGGGACGCGGCACGGGCACGTCCGCGGTTTCCGACGCGGTGGGCTTCGGCGGATTCATGCGCCCGCGCAGCTGCGCTTCCCAGCCCGCGCGCAGTTCCTTCACGCGCTGCACGTAGGGCGCGTTCTCCATGGGCGGGATGTTGATGTCGTAGAGCGGAGCCACCTCCAGCATGGCCTGGCGGTCCACCGTCTCGAATTCACCCGCCATGCGCACCGCTTCCTCGTGGGAGAACCCGAGCGCCTCGAAGGCCGAGCGTCCGGCGCGGATGGAGCTGTCGTAGGTCTCGCGGATGATGTCGCGGCAGCCCACGCTGTACAGGTCGTACACGTGCAGCCGGTCGACCGCGCGCGCCAGCACGTGCACCTTCGGGTAGTGCTCGATCACATAGCGCGTCAGTTGGGTGATCTGCTGCTTGTTGTCGATCGCGATTACCAGCAGGCGTGCCTTGTCGATGCCCGCCGCGTGCAGCAAGTCGGGCCGCGTGGCATCCCCGAAGTACACCTCGAAACCGAAGGTGCGCAGCATCTCGAGCTGAGAGGAGCTGTAGTCCACCACGGTGGTTTCGAAGCCGGCGCCGCGCAGCATACGGTTGACGATGCCGCCAAAGCGCCCGTGGCCCGCCACGATGATGTCGCAGTCCCGGTCGATGTCGTCCGCCGCCTGCTCCTGGCCGGCAGCGTAGCGCGGCACGATGAGGCGGTCGTAGAGGATGAACAGCAGGGGCGTGAGCAGCATGGACAGGGCTACCACCAGCAATAGGCGGTCGGCCAGGAGGTCGGGGATCACGCCGTTGGCCACGGTGAAGGCGAGCAGCACGAAGCCGAACTCGCCGGCCTGGGCGAGGCCGAAGGCGAGCAGCCAGCGATCGGTGCCACGCAGGGAGAACAGTTGGGCGAGGCCCTGCAGCACGGCGAACTTCGCTAGCATCAGGCACAGGGTGAGTCCGAGCACCATCGACCACTCGGCGGCGAACAGGCCGAAGTCGATGTTGGCGCCGACGGTGATGAAGAACAGGCCGAGGAGCAGGCCCTTGAAGGGATCGATGTCCGCCTCGAGCTCGTGGCGGTATTCGCTCTCGGCGAGCACCACGCCGGCGAGGAAGGTGCCGAGGGCGGGGGAGAGTCCCACCAGGGCCATGAGCAGGGCGATGGCGACGACGATCATCAGCGCGGCCGCCGTGAACAGTTCACGCAGGCGTGCCACGCCGATGAACCGGAAGATGTACGGCGTCACCCGGCGGCCGATGAAGATCACGCCGGCGATCGCCGCCAAGGTCACGAGCATGCGCTGCCATCCGGCAAGGCCCGCGACCAGGCTCATCGCTTCGTGGCCGTCGCCGTGTTCGGCGTTGGCGACGGGGGCGTGGGGCGCGCTCTCGCCCACGGCCGCCATCGCTGCCTCCACCGAGGGCGCCAGGTCCGGCAGGGCGAGCAGGGGGATGAACGCCAACATGGGAATGACGGCGATGTCCTGAAACAACAGGACGGAGAAGGACGCCCGGCCCCCCTCGCAGTTCATCAGGCCGCGTTCGTTCAGGGTTTGCAGGACGATGGCGGTGGAGGAGAGCGAGAGCACCAACCCGACCGCGAGGGCCACCGACCACGGCAGGCCCAGGGCCATCGTGAGGCCCGTGATCACGGCCGTGGTGCCCAGCACCTGCAGCCCGCCCAAGCCCAGCAGGCGCGAGCGCATGGCCCACAGGCGATCGGGTTCCAACTCCAGGCCGACCAGGAACAGCATCATCACCACCCCGAACTCGGCAAAGTGCTGAATCGCCACCACGTCCACCGCCAGGGCGTGGAGCAGGGGGCTCAGGGCGATGCCGGCGATGAGGTAGCCGAGGACGCTGCCGAGGCCAAGGCGCGAGGCCACGGGCACGGTGAGTACGCCGGCGCCGAGGAAGAGGAAGATCAGCAGCAGATAATCGGTCATGGGCGAGGAAGTCGACCTTTCACATCAGCACAGGGGCCGAAGTGTAGGGCATGGCCGGCGCCCTGGCCCGGGCCGGCGGCACCGCTCGGGAGGCCTCGGTGATATCTAGCCGGTATCCTCTCGCTCTCGCACGACCACTTGCAAAGGAATTCACTATGCGTCGATTCATCATGAGCCTGTGTGCCGCCAGCGTCCTGCTCGGCGCGGGCCAGGTCAGCCTCGCTGCGCACGACGCGGCGTTGGTCACGCGCGAGAGCGCCCACTCGGTCGCCGAGACCCTCGATCGCCTGGAGGCGATCGTGCGTGAGAAGGGCTTCACCGTGTTCGCGCGCATCGATCACGCGGCCGGGGCGGCGAAGGTGGAGAAGTCCCTGCGGCCCACGCAACTGCTGATCTTCGGCAACCCCAAAGTGGGGACGGCGCTCATGAGCAGCGCGCAAAGCGTCGGCCTGGATCTGCCGATCCGGGTGGTGGCCTACGAAGATGCGCACGGCACCGTCCACCTGGCCTACACCGCGCCCGCCGCCCTCGCGGCGCGCCATCACATCGGCGATCGCGATGAGGTGGTCAAGCGCATGAGCAAGGCCTTGGCCGGCTTCACGGCGGCTGCCGCCGCGCCGTAGGCCACCGCATGGGCGCCGCTGGCGAGCGGCCACCCAAGGGCACCAGAGCGGCCGCCGGCGGTGGGCCGCCGTCAGCGGCCGGGCCGTCAAGAACGCGCCTGCCCCTGCTTCACGGCCTTTCCCGGGTCGCGCCGGACTGGGTGGTGCTGGCATCCGTGCGGGCGCTCGCCCGCCTGCTGCGATGGGCCTACGCCTGGCGGGCCAACCCTCTGCGCCAGGCAGCGGTGGACCTCGCTGCCGTGGCCGCCGGGCGCTCGATCGCGCTCGATCCCCGCGCCACCTATCACCGGTTCCTGGACAACGGCTGCGCCACGCTCGCGGCCTACCTGGACCTGCAGCGCCGCGGACTGGACGCGGCGCTGGCGAGGGTAGAGCTGAGCGATGCGCAGGCCCTGTAGGCGGCAGCTTTTTCCGCCATGCGGTATCATGACACCCCTGAAGGCCGCGTCCCTGGCGCGGGCCCAACACCCCTGAGCGAAGAGATCACTTAGCCGCAGGCCTCCACGTCGGTCGCGGCCACTGGAGCATTCATGGCAGAGAAGATCGAGGTTTCCGGCCCCCTGGTAATCCTCCACGGCGACGAGATGGCCCAGGTGGCCTTCGAACGCATCCTGGAGCAGTTCGTCACCTCGCGCCTGGCCATGCCCCTGGTGGAGTTCGATCTCTCCGCCGAGAATCGGTTGCTCACGAACGGTGTGGTGGTCACCGAGGCCATCGATGCCCTGAAGCAGTGCGGTGTCGGCGTGAAGAACGCGGGTATGACCGTCAACCGGCGCCAGCTGGACGAGCTCCTCGCCAAGCACCCGCACGTACAGGAAGGGTCCCTCCATCGCCTCGCCACGCGCTCACCCAACGGCGCCATCCGCAAGGGCATCGGCGGCAACATCACGCGCGAGGACATCCTCTTCCACAACATCGAGATCAGCCGCCCCGGTTGGGTGGGGCGCGACATCGAAGTGGATACGATGGAGACGGGGGGTATCAAGGACAGCGCCAACGGCCTCTCCGAGGTGTCTGGTGTGGTCAAGCTGCTCTTCGTGGGCGCGGGCGGTGATCCCGTGGAGCTGCACCGGCGTGACATCTGGCGCGGTGACCCCTGGCTGATCGCCAGCAATGACATGGATGAGGTGCGCGCATGGGCGCATCGCTTCTTCGCTCGGGCTCTCGATGAGAAGCGCGATGTCTACCTCGGCCTCAAGGACACGGTGATCCCGGGCTACGACGGTGTCATGCGCGCGGCGATCGAGGAGATCTACGAGGAGCACTACAAGGATCGTCTGGCGGCCGCCGGCCTGTCCTACTATTACGAGCTCATCGATGCGCAAGCTGCGCGCATCGTGGCCAACCCCCCGGAGCGCGCCCTGTGGGGCGTGCCCGACAACACCACGGGGCGCAAGCTCTACAAGCTCGTGACCCGCCTGAAGCGCTTCGGCATTCCCCAGCGCGAGGCGCACGTCTCGATCTCGCGCATGAGCGCGGGCGGCGGTGATCAGTACGGCAGCTTCAATGCCGCAGCCCCTGAAGACGGCATGATCAAGGTGGTCATCGACGGGGTGGAGAAGCACGCGCGCAAGGTGCGCCAGGGCGACCCCATTCTGCTCATGCACAACGATCGCGAGGCGATCAAGGACTGGGTGACGCAGGTCTTCCGCGATGCCTCGCGCAAGGACAAGGAGGTCTACTTCGGCCTCAAGCGCGAGTACATGGAGTACGACGACGTCTTCAGCACCGTCATCGCCGAGGTGCGCAAGGAGCTGGCCGCCCATGGCACGCGCATGCCGTCCTTCATGATCATGCGCCCGTCGCGCCAGCTGACGAAGATGATCACCGACCCACCGCGCAACGCCCTCTACCCGGCGCAGAACCTCGACGGCGACATCTTCTCGGACATCTCCGCAGCCCTCGGCGGCAGCCTCGCCACGGCGAGTTCCATCATAGAGAGCAACGACGGCACCATGCTCTTCGAGGCGCCCCACGGCACGGCCCACGACCTCTTCCTGCGCTACGTGGAAAGCGAGGGCAAGGAGGCGCACTTCAACTCCTCCGCCCTGATCTTTGCCGTGGCCAACGCCCTGCAAACCCGCGCCGACCGCGACCACAACGAGCCGCTCAGCGCCTACGCCAAGCAGCTCAAGCAGGCCCTGATCGACACGGTGGGCGACTACATCGTGACGCCCGATCTGCGCGGCAAGACCAACGCCCCCGATCGCGAGCAGCTGGTGGACATGCAGGGCTTTCTCGACGCCATCGAAGCGCGCCTCGAGCAGTCGGATTCCGTGTAGGGGTTTTCCGAAATGGGGTGGCTGGCGCCTCGCCAGCGACAATGGGCCGATTCGTGAGCAGGGGACGTCATTCGATGAACAGCGAGAAGCAGGTGACCGCGCGCTCGGGCGCGGCGGCAGCGGCCTTGGCCACGGTGCAGGGGCTGCAACAGCGGTTCGTCGCCGGCCTGGAAGCTCTGGCGGCAGCCCGCGGCAGCGGTCAGCGCTTCAGTGCCGTCGATTGGCTGCGCGATGAGGGGCGTCACGGTGGCGGTGAGCGCTACGAGACGGGCGAGGGCGATGTCTTCTGGCGCGGCTCGGTCAACGTCTCCCAGGTGCACTACGACGACACGCCCGAGAAGCAGCTCGGCTCGGCCAATGCCATCTCCACCATCATCCACCCGCGCCACCCGCTCGCGCCCTCCGTGCACATTCACGTGAGCTTCACCGAGCGCAAGGACGGGGCCGCGTACTGGCGCGTGATGGCGGACCTCAATCCGTCCCACCCCCACGCGGACGACACGGGGCGCTTCCTGCAGGCGCTCGAGACGGCGGCGCCGGAGGAGTTCGAAGGCGCCAAGGCCCAGGGCGAGCGCTACTTCTATATCCCGGCCCTCGAACGCCATCGCGGCGTCGCGCACTTCTACCTCGAGCACTACTTCACGGACGATCCGGCCGCCGATGTGGCCCTCGCCCAGGGGGTCGGGGAGGCAGCCATCGACAGCTACCTCGCCATCCTGGGAGATGCCCTGGGAAGGTCGGCCGAGCCCACCACCGAGCAGCGTGCTGCTCAGCTGGCCTACCACACGGTGTACCTCTTCCAGGTGCTGACCCTGGATCGCGGCACCACCAGCGGCCTGCTGGTCCACGACCAGAACGATGTGGGCATCATGGGTTCCCTGCCGCCGTTCGTGGATGCGGGCCTGCTGTCCTCCTGGATCGCACGTATGTCGCCGCCGCAGGATGGCTTGCTGCGCAGCTTGATCGAAGCCCTCGGCCAGGACGCGGGTGTCTGCCCAGTGGATGAGTCACGCAAGCAGAAGCTGGCGGCCGCCGTTAGGCGTCACTACCAGCACCACCCCAAGGCGCTCGACATGCAGGCCGCGGGCGATGTGGTGCCGCCCACGGTGGCGAACCACCAACCCGCCTGAGGCTACTCGTCGGGCTCGCCGAGGAGCCAGCGGGCGCCGGGCCCCTTAGCCGCGGCGCGGTCGTCGGGGTTGTAGAGGCGGCAGTGCTTCAAGGAGAGGCAGCCGCAGCCGATGCAGCCGTCCAGGCGCTCTGCGGTGCGTTTCAAGATCTCTATTCGTGCGTCGATGTCGTCGCGAAAGGCGCGGCTGATACGTTGCCAGTCGCGGCGCGTGGGCGTGCGGCTGTCGGGCAGGGCGTTCAGGCGTTCGCGGATGTCACCGAGGGCGAAGCCGAGCTGCTGGGCGATGATGATGAAGGAGAGGCGACGCACGTCCGAGCGGCGGTAGCGCCTTTGGTTGCCGTGGGTGCGTACGGGGTTCACCAGGCCCTCCTCCTCGTAGTAGCGGATAGCGGACACGGCGAGGCCCGTTCGGGCGGCCACGTCCCCTATCGTCAGCCAGTCCTGGGGCGGTAGGCGCGGTGTCGGCGAGTCCGCGTCTTTCTGCTCGGCCATGGGCGTATTCCTCACCTTCGATCCGGAGCAGCATGCCGGCGCTGAGGGGCGAGCGCCAGGGTGGCGCGATCCTCATCTCGAGTTAGGCGAAACGTTCACCGCTGCAGGCAGCGGTCGTCGTGCCTACAATGGTCCCATTCTCCTGTGGAGTGACGCGGTGGCCGACATCCTTCCCTTCAAGAAGCCGTCTCGGAAGAAGCAGTCCGAGGGCAAGACCCTGTGCAGCCGTGGACTGCATCGATGGGTGGTGGATAAGGAGCGTCGCTTCGACGTCAAGCAGGGCAAGCTGGTCACCACGGAACGCTGCAGCCGCTGCGGCAAGACGCGCACCAAAGCCACCTAGCGGCGCCGTCAGCGGCCGCGGCTGCCGGCCCTAGTCGCGATGATCCACCACACGCACCGCCTTGCCTTCCGAGCGCGGCACGCTGCCCAGCGCCTGCACCAGGACTTCGGCGGAGACGCCTACGTAGTCCTTGATCTGGGCGGCGAGGTTTGCGCCTAAGGTGTCGTCGCTGGCGGCCGCGGGCGACACGGGCTCCACGTGCACGCTCAGCACATCCATCGCCCCTTCCCGCCGCAGGTGCAGCTGGTAGTGAGGCGCGAGGCCAGGCACGGCCAGCACCCGTTCCTCGATCTGGCTCGGGAACACGTTCACGCCGCGGATGATCAGCATGTCGTCGCAGCGCCCGGTGATCTTCTCCATCCGGCGCATCGTCCTCGAGGTACCCGGTAGGAGTCGGGTGAGATCTCGCGTGCGATAGCGGATGATCGGTAGGGCCTGCTTGGTGAGCGAGGTGAACACGAGCTCGCCCACCTCGCCGTCGGCGACCGGCACACCGGTTTGCGGGTCCACCACCTCGGGGTAGAAGTGATCCTCCCAGATGACCGGGCCGTCCTTGGACTCGATGCACTCGTTCGCCACCCCGGGGCCGATCACCTCCGACAGGCCGTAGATGTCGATCGCCTCCAGGCCGGCGCGGGCCTCGAGCTGTTGGCGCATGGGTTCGCCCCAAGGCTCGGCGCCGAGGATGCCTACCTGTAGTGTCGATGACGGCATGGCCTTGCCCTGACGTTCGAACTCGTCGGCGATGTTCAACAGGTACGAGGGTGTGCACATGATGATGTCGGGCTCGAAGTCACCGATCAGCTGCACCTGGCGCGGCGTTTGCCCGCCCGACATGGGGATCACGGTGGCACCGAGACGCTCGGCACCGTAGTGAGCGCCTAAGCCGCCCGTAAACAAGCCGTAGCCGTAGGCCACGTGGATGCGATCTCCGGCCTCACCACCACTGGCGCGGATGGACCGCGCGACGAGGTCGGCCCAGGTATCGATGTCCTGCTGGGTGTAGCCGACCACCGTCGGCCGCCCGGTGGTCCCGCTCGAGGCGTGCAGACGGATCACCTGCTCACGCCCCACGGCGAAGAGGCCGAAGGGGTAGTGCTCGCGCAGGTCCGCCTTGGTGGTGAAGGGAAAGCGCGCCAGGTCTTCGAGCTGGCGCAGATCATCCGGATGGATCTGCTGCGCCTGGCAACGTTCGCGGAAGGGCGCGACGTTGGCGTAGGTGTGGCGCAGGGTGGCCTGCAGGCGTTCGAGCTGGAGCCCACGCAGGGCATCCAGGCTGGCCGTCTCGATGGGGTCGAGGCGCTTGGAGTCGACGACGCGGGTCACCATGGTCGGGCCTCCTTATGCCTTGCCGCCGGCCTGCGGCGTGTTCTCGACCACGTGCATGATGGCGCTCACCACCACGTTTTCGGCTGCGCGCCGTTGCCGCGCGTGGGACTTGCCGTGGCCGACGAACATGGTGTGGCCCTCCATCGTGGCCGAGGCGAAGAGGGCGAGGCGGCGCACCACGGCGCGGCTGAGATCCGGGCGCATCGCGGCGATGCTCTCGCCGAGCACCTCGCGTTCCCAGCGGTAGATCTCGTCCATGAAGTGCGCGGCGTCCTGGTCGTGGTTGGCCATGGCCCACAGCTCGGGGAAGAAGGCCGTGGTCTCCGGGGAGCCGAGGTCGGAGAAGATGTAGCGCACGATCGCCTCGAGCTGATCTCTCGGCGCCGACGGCACCCCTGCCAGCACCTCCTCGAAGGCCAGCTCGTACTGGTGGCGCACGTGCGTGAGCAAGTCCCGCAGGAGGTGTTGCTTGGTGGCGTAGTAGTAGGTGAGATTCCCAACGGTGATTCCGCAACGATCGGCGACGGCGCGCATGGTGAGCCCGTGGTAGCCCTCTTCGATGAGGGTGGATCTGGCCGCCTCGAGGATTTGCTTCAGGCGCTCCTCACCTTTGGCGGAAACGCCGGCCCCGGGACGTGCTGCCCGTCGGCTCACGACGGTCTCCTAGGATTCAGTGCCATCGCCCTATGGTATCGAACGCGCGGTGCCGATCAATTTGATCTCCGCCGAGGAACGCACAGAATGGGACAAGCTTAGTCCTCAGGTGGCAGCGAAGGAGACCGCCCGTGTCCGATATCGAAGTGCGCTTGCTCGAGGCCAGCGACGCGGCCGTGTTGCAGAGGATCGCGCAGGACGTCTTCGACGGCCCGCCCTTCGCGCCACTTACGCACGAATTCCTCACCGATCCGCGCCATCACCTGGCGGTGGCCATGTGCGCCGGGGAGGTGGTGGGCTTTGCCTCCGGGGTACACTACGTGCATCCGGACAAGCCGCCGGAACTGTGGATCAACGAGGTGGGCGTGACGCCAGCGATGCAGCGGCGTGGTATCGGCCGCGCACTGCTCGACTGCTTGGCCGAACACGCCGTTGCCCTCGGGTGTCGCGAGGCGTGGGTGCTCGCCGATTCGGACAACGCCGTCGCCCGCCGCTTCTACGAGGCGCTCGGCGGGGAGGCCTCACCCGCCGTCATGTACAGCTTCGATCTCGGCGACTGAGCGCGGGGACGTCGGGACACCCGAGGGGTACACTGCGTCCGTCCAGCGCCAGGCCGCGCGCTCAAGGAGCTTCAGCGAATGCAATCGGACCAAGCCGGGGAGATCCGCGAAGATCTCGTCAGCACTTCGGTGCAAGCCCTCGCCACCCTGGCGGCCGTGGTGATCTTCTCGGTGATCGCCTGGGTCTTGCGCACGGCGGAGGGGGGTGCCAGCGCCGCCGCTCTGAATTTCAGCAACGGCTTCATGCTCCTGGCCATTGCGCAGCTCGTGCCCCCGTCATCGAGCGGCTTCTGGCTGCAGCTGATCACCGGGCGCCGGGATTTCCCCGGCGCGACCGGCTTCACCATCGTGGTGGGGATGGCTTACGTAGGCCTCACGGTGGCCGGTGCCATGGCGTTTTTCGACGGCGTCAAGGCCTTCGGCGCAGCGCCCTAGCGGACGTTACCTCATCCACCGACCATCGGCAGCCAGCTAATGATCTGCAGGCTCGCCGTCACCCGTGCGTACTCCTGCGCGTTGTAGCAAGTAGTTCGGGGCAGGCGCCAGCCGATCTCCTGTTGCTCGATGCAGATGTTGGCCGGGATGTCCTTGTTGTTGGTGTAATGCAGCGATGAGCTAAGCACCGTCATAGGTGTTGACCCATCGCTGACCTGGCCTGGGATGTAGCGGATCTTTTCGACCTCGCGTTCCGCGGCTTCCATGATCATGTCCGAATCGGCAGTGATCGGGTTCTTCGTGTGGCGGACCAGGGTGGGGGTGCCGTCGTCGTCGACATCGACGTAGAGGTTGAGGCGGAAGATACCCTTGTCCACGCAGGCCTCTTTGATCGCATCGCCGGTGCGACATACCTCGTCCGCCAGCAGGTGTTCGTACCAGGTGGTCCTGCCATCGACGATCTCTTGCGGCGCGACGTAGTCGATGCCGTACTTGTCTTCGAACAGGCCCAGGTTGGGGTAGCTGCTCACCTTGCAGCGCCGGCCGATGCAACGCACGACGACGCGCACGCTCATCACCACGTCGACGGGCTGGCCATCGATACGCGCGGGCCGGAACTTCGCTCGTCGCAGGCCATGGTAGGTGGCGGCCACGAGGCGATCCGCCTGGCCGTCTTCGAAGGGCTGGTAGAGGCCGCACTTGAGGCCATCGGCGCGGCCCTTGCTGGAGACGAGCACCTGGCAGTTCACCGTGGCCGTGCCGTTGTCCCAGTGCGCGCCGTCAGGCTTCTCGATCATCTTGCTTAGCTTGAGGCGTCCGCCCTCGGGATCCGCGGGCTCGTAGGTGGCCGCAAGCGTGGCACCTGACGTACCGGCGAGGCCGAGTAGGAGGGCGAGGGGGAGGCCGATGCGGCATCGGCGCGCGAAGGAAGGTGCTGATCGGGCCATGGGGGCGTCTCCTTTCCTGGGGCTAGACAGGGCGTTGCGCACAGGCAACGAACTATCTCAATCTGCTCGCTGTTTCCCGAAGCGTACATCGTATCGATGCTCCGTGCATCGTTGTATCGCAGCATCAATCCGTTCGAGCGGGCTCGCTAGGGTAAGGTTACTTTGGTGTTGTGCGGTCACAACGGCCGTCACCTCGGCGCTATCGAGGCAGCGTGTGCCCTGTGGTAGGTTCGAAGGCCGTGTACGTCGCCGACGCGAGGCCGCTGTGAGCCCCCAACCCTCAGCCGGATACTCAGGCACCCCCCTATGGAAGAAGCTGGGTATGACGCCCGGCAGTCGCGTCCGCCCCCACAACGCCCCCGAGGACTACGCCGACCTGCTGGCGCCGATCCCGGAAGGCGTCCAGTTCTCGGCGCGCTTTCGCCAGGAGATCGACCTCTGGCATCTGTTCACGCGCCAGCGGCGCGAACTGGAGCGGCTGCTGCCGAAGGCGATGGAGCAGATCCGCCGTGACGGCATGATCTGGGTGTCCTGGCCGAAGCGAGCCTCCGGCGTGGCCACCGACGTGACCGAAGATGTGGTCCGTGAGGTGGCCTTACCTATGGGCCTTGTTGATGTAAAGGTGTGCGCGGTCGATGCGACCTGGTCCGGCCTGAAGCTGGTGATCCTAAAGGCCCTGCGCTAAGGTTTTCCGCCTCCATGCGTGCCCCTGCCAGTAGGAATGGAACGACGCACCGTTTGGTGTCCTCAACATGTTTCCTGCGTACCCTGTGTGGCAGTCCTCCAGAGACTGCGCGCTAAAGTTTGCGGAGCACTCGTGGCAAAGTTTTCGCAACGAACGAAGCAAGAGCACCTCGCGTTCTTCGCGGGAGGTTGAGACGAACAGCTTGTCGACGTGAAAACGACCTTCTCCGCTGTCCGCCTTCTTCATACTAGGACTTGCAGCTCCCCGCCTCGCCGACAACTCTCTCGAGCCCCTCCGGCATGCTGCAAGCGTGTCCAGCGTGGAAAGTGCAGCGTCAGCGCCGCGTGAACAGGGCCGCGGTAACGACCAAACGTCGCCCCCCTGTGCCTCTGCGCCTCGCGTGTGGCCTGTCCTAACCGTTGGATCCGTCCCTTCCTCTTTGTTTCTTTTCCGTTCGAGAAGGCGTACCGGAGGGTCGGCATGTTCGGGCAGGCGGTTTGCTGCTTCTTGGCGGCGATGCTGCATTTGCTGTGGCGGCTGCTGGAGCGGATTTGGCCGGCCCAGGACATCGAGCTCGCGCCGGAGTTCCCGAGCGCTCGGGAGGGCAACAATCCATGGGCGACGTCGAAGGTGCGGGCTCGTTCTACTCCTTTTTCTCCTTCTGCTTGTTTTGCTTCTCCTCTTGCCTCTTCTGGCAGACGGTCGTCCCGATCCCGTTTCCCCGTACCAAGCCCCCCATCGGATTGTCTCTGTGCTGTCTCTGAGCTCTCATACCGGAACGCCGATGCGGTCCTGAGTGTATCGTGCTGCGCTTCAGGAGATGAGTGACACAGAAGAAAGGATCGCACGAAAAGTTTTGCCAAGGGGATACGGGGGCGTCGCCTCACGTGCGTCGGAGGTTTACGGTCGACTTGAGTGGCGAGTGTTGAAACGCTGTTCGTGCGGTGGGGGCCGAGGTATCTATCTTCGCGTGAATTGTTAGGCAAGCCTGCGCCGGAAGAGCAGCATTCGAAGCTGTCGCACGGGGCCATTGCGCCTCCCCCTCGTGGAGCGGCAGCCCAAATGGCGCATGGATTGCAGTCCGAGGTCGACCGCCCGTGCTCGTGCCCAACTTGATGACCCCCAAGAAGCAGATTGACCCCAATCCCCTTTGTCTGCGCACCTTCCTTGTTGGTATTTCAGCACTTGTCATTGTCTGACGCGCAAGGAAGAAGTCAGCCCTTCCTGATGCCTCTGAACTCTCGATCTTCCCCCATCTCGCTCACTCGGTTTTGGTTCGGTCCATCGCATGATGCGCTCTTCGACGCTCCCCGCCACAACGAGGTTGTAAGCGAAGACCGGCCGGGTCTGCCCGATGCGATAGGCGCGGTCGGTGGCCTGGGCTTGAATCGCGGGATTC
>JBCBZW010000107.1 GCA_039815145.1 Pseudomonadota bacterium | reverse complement strand
TCGAAGGCTTCGGCCCGCAACTCGAACGCCTGGCGACGGCCTTGACCGCCCGCCCCGTGGGCCTCGACAGCCTCCCCGAGAGCTTGCGCGATCGTTGGCGGGCCGCCGACGGACGCGAGCGCGTGGAGCTGCGCCCGGTGGAGAACCTTGCGGACAATGAGGCGATGGAGCGCTTCGTCGATCAGGTGCGCGCCAGCCATCCGCGGGCGACGGGCTTGCCGGTGGTACAGCTCGGCGCCGGGGCCGCCGTGGTGGAGGCCTTCCTGCAGGCCATCGTGACCGCCCTGATCCTGGTGAGCATCTTGCTGTTGCTATTGCTGCGCTCGGCACTCGCCACGCTCCAGGTCATGGCGCCGGTGCTGCTGGCCTCGGCGTTCACCGCGGCGGCCACCGTCGTGCTGGGGGTCGATTTCAACTTCGCCAACATCATCGCCCTGCCCCTGCTCTTAGGGATAGGTGTCGACAACGGGATCCACCTGGTGCACCGCCATCGCAGCGCACCGCCGAGCGACGGCAACCTCCTCGGCACCAGCACGGCCCGGGCGGTCATCTTCTCCGCCCTGACCACCATCGTGAGCTTCGGCAACCTGGCCACCTCCTCGCACCCCGGCACGGCGAGCATGGGGCTGATCCTCGCCATCGGTCTCGGCCTCATCCTCCTGTGCACGCTCCTCGTGCTACCGGCGGTGTTGAGCCTTGGCCGCCCCGCCACGGAGACCGCCTCGTGACAACCTTGGTGACCGGCGCCACCGGTTTCGTGGGCGCTGCCGTGGTGCGCGCCTTGCTGGCCGAAGGTCGGCGCGTGCGGGTGACCGCAAGGCCCAGCAGCGACCTGAGAAACCTCGAAGGCCTCGACGTGGAACGGGTCACCGCCGACCTCACGGACGCGGCCTCGCTGATCGACGCCGTGCGCGGGTGTTCGTCCGTGTTCCACGTGGCCGCCGACTACCGTCTCTGGATCCCGGAACCCGAGGAGATCTACCGCACCAACGTGGAGGGGACGCGCCTGCTCTTGCGCGCGGCGCACGCCGAGGGCGTCGACCGCATCGTGTACACCAGCAGCGTGGCAACTTTGGGTATCCCCAGCGGAGGTGTCCCCGGCGATGAGCGTACGCCGGTGACGCTGGACGACATGATCGGTCACTACAAGCGCTCCAAATACCTCGCCGAGCGCGCGGCGGTGGAGATCGCCACTCAGGACGGCGCGCCCGTGGTCATCGTCAACCCCTCGACCCCCGTCGGCCCTCGCGACATCCGCCCCACGCCCACCGGCAAGGTGATCGTCGATGCCGCCACCGGGCGCATGCCGGCCTACGTCGATACGGGCCTGAACATCGTCCACGTCGACGACGTCGCTCGGGGGCACCTCCTGGCGGAGCGCCACGGCGCCATCGGCGAGACCTACGTGCTCGGCGGCGATGACATGAGCTTGATCGACATCATCAGCGTCGTCGCGGCGCTTCGGGGACGGACCCCACCTACGCTGCGCCTCCCCCACATCGTGCCGACGCTGGCGGCCTACGTGACCGAGGCCGCGGCCCATCTGGTCGGCTTCACGCCGACGCTCACGGTGGAAAGCGCTCGCATGGCGCGCAAGCTCATGTACTTCAGCAGCGCTAAGGCGCGGGAGGCCTTGGGCTACATCCCGCGTCCAGCGCAGGAGGCGCTGAGCGACGCGGTGACCTGGTTCGAGCAGCACGGATACCTGGCCTGACCCGAGCGTTCAGGCGTTTGCCGCCATTTTTCATTATCATTACGGTCCGATTCACCTGGTTGTCGCCTCGGGGGAAGTCGACGACACGGGCCCATCGGCATAGCCCTCCAGATCTTTCGACCACACCACGCATGATCCTTACTCGTCGAGCTACCCGCACGAGGCCCGTCCCGTGCCAGCCGTAAGCGCCATCGCCGGCGCCAACATCGCCCTGGTCAAGTACTGGGGCAAGCGTTCCGTGGTGGGCAATCTGCCTGCGGTCGGGTCCCTGTCCATCACCCTCGCCGGGCTGACCACGCGCACGCGGGTGACTCCCGATGACCAGCTAGAGGCGGATCAGCTCCTGCTCAACGGGCGCGAGGACGAGAAGCAGCGCGCGCGCGTCAGCGCCACCCTGGCCCGGGTGCGGGCCCTCGGCGGTGGCGAAGCGCTACCGTTCGCGCGGGTGGACTCCCACAACGACTTCCCCACCGGAGCGGGACTGGCGAGCTCGGCCTCGGGCTTTGCGGCGCTGGTCTTCGCCGCGGCCCATGCCTACGAGGCGCCTGCCGACGCCTCCCAGCTCAGCGCGCTGGCCCGCGAGGGCTCAGGATCCGCCGCTCGCTCCATCTTCGGCGGCTTCGTGGAGATGGCGCGGGGCGTGCGCGAGGACGGCAGCGACGCGGTGGCGACGCCGCTGCTGGAGGCCGCCGACTGGCCCCTCGAGGTGGTCGTCGCCATCACCGCCAGCGGCGAGAAGGACGTCGGCTCGACCGAGGGCATGAACCTCACCGCCGACACCTCGGCCTACTGGTCCGGCTGGCTGTCGGCCCAGGAGCAGGACCTGAGCGAAGCGCGCCAGGCGGTGCTGAGCCGCGACTTCGACAAGCTCGCCGAGGTGAGCGAGCTCTCCTGCCTGAAGATGCACGGATTGGCCATGTCCGCCCGACCTGGGCTCCTCTACTGGAACGGCGCCACGGTGGAGTGCATCCACCGCATCCGCGAACTGCGCCGCAAGCAGGCCCTGGCCGTGTTTTTCACCGTGGATGCCGGACCTCAGGTGAAAGCCGTCTGCGCGCCCGCCCACGTGCAGAGGGTGCGCGAGGCCCTGGAAAGCGTGGACGGCGTGCAGCGGGTCATCCACACGCCCCTCGGCCCCGGCGCCCACCTGGTCGCGGACGAGACTCCGTGATCATCCGCAGTTCCGCGCCCGGCAAGCTGATCGTCCTCGGCGAGTACGCTGTGCTCGAGGGGGCGCCCGCGCTGGTGCTCGCGGTCGATCGTCGAGCGCGGGTACGGCTAGAGACACGCGATGTGCGCCCGGGCGAGCTGCCGGCGCAGGTGGACGCGGTGATCGACGCGCACCTGCGAGCCCCGGACCACTTCCGCGCCGTCGGCCACTACCGCGAGGAGGCGATGCACTGGCGCGGCGCCGCCGACGCCCCCGAGCGGCGACTCAGCCTGCTCAGCACCTTGCTCGAGGCCCTCCTACCATTAGCGACACCGAAAGCACAGCAAAATTGTCGCTCCTTTCGGATAAGCATTGAATCGATTGAATTTTTTCACGAAAATGGTCGCGATCACTGGCGCAAGTTGGGGCTGGGCTCCAGCGCTGCGGTCACCGTGGCCGCGGCGGCGGCCATTCTCGAGCTGATCGGCCGGGAGCCGTTTGGCCGGGATGCCACCGGTCTCGCCGCCCTGCTGGACATGCACCGGCAGTTTCAGGGGGGACGCGGGAGCGGAGTCGACCTGGCGGCCAGCCTGCTCGGCGGCGCCGTCGAGTACCGCCTGGAGAAGGTCGGTGTCGGCGACGACGACCCCGATCCGGTGGTAACGCCGCGAGCCAGCAGCGCAACCCTGCCAGCCGATCTGCAGCTGCAGCCCGTCTGGAGCGGCACCAGTGCATCGACGGGGGAGTTCTTGGCCACTCTGGCCGCGTGGCGCGCCACGCACCGCCAGGAGTACGCCGAGCGTATGGACACGATGGCAGCGTTGGCACGAGCAGGTGTCGAGGCCTGCCGAGGGAACGATGCGCCTGCGTTTCTGGGCTGCGTACGCGAGTACACGCAGGCCCTGGGAGCGCTAGGAGCAGCCAGTGGCCTGGACATCGTCAGCCGCGAGCACGCTGACCTGCAGGACTGCGCGGACACCACCGGGGTGGTGTACAAGCCGTGCGGTGCCGGCGGGGGCGATCTCGGCCTGGCGCTCAGCACGGACCCGGCGGCGATGGAGAAGTTTCGCCAGCTGGTGCGCGAACGGGGCTACCAGCCGTTAGATCTGGCGGTGGACTCGAAGGGATTGGAAGTGGAGACGGAGTCAAACGTGCAAAGCTCACGGATACCGGAGTTCTACAAGCTGTCGGTCGAGGACCGGGTGAAGAAAGTCAGGGAGAAGGGCCTCCTCTCCAAGGCGGACTACCAGGCGCTCGCCAGCGGCGAACACACCCTCAGCATCCAGAACGCCGACAAGATGATCGAGAACGTCATCGGCGTGATGGGCTTGCCGGTGGGGCTCGGGCTAAACTTCCTGATCAACGACCGCGAGTACGTGGTTCCGTTGGTGGTCGAGGAACCCTCGATCGTCGCCGCCCTGTCGTCCTCGGCGAAGGTGGTGCGTGCCGCGGGCGGCTTCATCACCGAGAGCACGGACCCGATTCTCATCGGGCAGATCCAGGTGGTCGGCGTGCCGCATCCGTCGAAGGCCCGCGCCGCCCTGCTCTCCAACCGCGATGAGGTGGTTAACCTCGCCAATAGCCTGCACCCGAACATGGTGGCGCGTGGCGGTGGTGCCCGTGACCTCGAAGTGTTCATCCACCCCTCACCGTCCGGCGGCAGCGACATGCTCGTGGGTCACCTGCTGGTCGACACCCGCGATGCGATGGGCGCCAACCTGGTCAACACCATGTGCGAGGGCGTCGCGTCCCTGGTCGAGAACATCACCGGCGGCAAGGTCTTCCTGCGGATCCTGTCCAACCTGACCGACCGCGCCATGGTGAAGGCGAAAGCCGTCATTCCCGTCGAGCAACTGGCCGGCAAAGGCTTCTCCGGCGAGCAGGTGCGCGACGGCATCATCCTCGCCTCCGAGTTTGCCGCCGTCGACCCCTATCGCGCGTCCACCCACAACAAGGGTGTGATGAACGGCATCGACGCCCTCGCCCTCGCCACGGGCAACGACTGGCGCGCCATCGAAGCGGCAGCGCACGCCTACGCGGCGCGCGGCAACCGCTACACCTCGCTCACGCACTGGAACAGCAACGACAACGGCGACCTGGTCGGCTCCCTGGAGATGCCGATCAAAGTGGGTACGGTCGGCGGCCCCCTGCAGTCCAACCCCACCGTCGCCGTCAACCTGCGCCTGCTCGGTGTGCGTACGGCACGCGAGCTAGCGGAAGTGATGGGTGCGGTCGGCCTCGGCCAAAACTTCTCGGCCCTGCGGGCGCTCAGCACCGAGGGCATCCAACAAGGTCACATGACCTTGCACGCGCGCAGCTGTGCCCACGCTGCCGGGGCCCCGCCCGAGTTGTTCGAAGCGGTCGTCGAGCGTTTGATCGAGTCCCATCAGATCAAGATCTGGCGCGCCCGCGAGATCATCGCCGAACTGTCGGCGCAGCAGGCGGAAGCCTCGCCTGCGGCACCTAAGGAAATCGTCCGCAACAAGCGGCGTAGTTCCACGGCGGCCGGTCACGGCAAGGCCATTCTGTTGGGCGAACACGCCGTTGTGTATGGCCGCCATGCGGTGGCCGCGCCGGTGCCGCTGGCCATCGAAGCGCGGGTGGAGGATGCCGACGAAGGGGTCTCCCTGCTCATCCCCCGCTGGGGTGTCGAGCAGCGCATGCACCCCGATGCCGCGCAGCCTCAGTCTTTCCACAAGCCGAGCGGCCTCATCCTGCAGAAGCTCGGCCTGACCGACCGCCCGATGCGTATCGAGGTATTCCCGAACGTGCCCCGCGCCATGGGCCTCGGCGGGTCGGCGGCCGTGGCGGTTGCCATCATCCGCGCACTGAACGAACATTTCGGGTTGGGCTTGTCTGATGCCAAGGTAAACGACCTGGCCTTCGAGTCCGAGAAGGTGGCGCACGGCACGCCGTCGGGGGTGGACAACACGCTCGCCACCTACGGCCGCTTCATGCTCTATCGCCCCGGCGATCCGCCGGTGATGAAGGAGCTGACGGTGTCCGAACCGATCCCGGTGGTGATCGGCATGACGGGCGTTGAGAGCCTAACAGCGAAGATGGTAGCGCGTGTTCGCGCGGCTTGGGAGCGCAACCCCAAGCGCTACGAGCGCATCTTCGATGAGATCGACTCGCTGACCCTGCAAGGGATCCGCGCGATCGACGATAATGACCTGGAACAGCTCGGCGAGTTGATGAACATCTGCCAGGGCTTCCTTAACGCGCTTCAAGTGTCGTGTTGGGAGGTCGAGGAGCTGATCCAGATTGCGCGTGAGAACGGCGCCGTGGGCGCGAAGCTCACCGGCGGCGGCGGCGGCGGATCGATCATCGCCGTCTGCCCTGAGGATTCGGATCGCGTGGTACGGGCCATGCAGGACGCTGGCTATCAGGCGATGGAGGTCAAAATTGGATAACCGTTCGGCAGCGATCAAACACGAGGTGGTGTCCTCGGAAGACGAGGAGCTGATCCTCGTCGACGAGCAGGACCAGGAGATCGGCTTTGCGAGCAAGGGCGCCTGCCACGATGGCGATGGCATCCTGCATCGAGCCTTCTCCGTCTTCGTGTTCGACAGCGCTCGCCGCGTACTGCTGCAGCAACGCAGCGAACAGAAGCGCCTCTGGGGCGGCTACTGGGCCAACAGCTGCTGCAGCCACCCACGTCGCGGCGAGAGCATGGCGGAAGCCTCCGTGCGCCGCCTGCATCAGGAGCTGCACCTAAACTGCGAACTGCAGTTCCTCTACAAATTCATCTATCAGGCATCCTTTGGCTCTGAGGGCGCCGAGCACGAGCTGTGCTGGGTGTACAAGGGCGTGACGGATGAGGCGCCGGTGGTCAACGCCAACGAGATCGCCGACTATCGCTACGTCACCCCTGCGGAGCTCGACGCGGAGATCGCCGCGCACCCCGAACGCTTTACCCCCTGGCTGATGCTGGAGTGGGAGCGGGTGCGCGAGACCCTCTGAGCGCAGATTTAAGAACGCACAGACGATTGGTGCTCGCCGCTCACCCGGCGAGCCCGTTCGAACGCACGGAAAATACAAAAAACGGAGGCTTCGATGGGCATTCCCGCGATCCAGACTTTCAAGGTAGCGAAGTACCTGCTCGGCAAGAAGCTGAGCGGCGTGAAGCGCTACCCGCTGGTGCTGATGCTCGAGCCGCTCTTCCAGTGCAACCTGGCTTGCGCTGGCTGCGGCAAGATCGACTACCCGGACGACATCCTCGCCAAGCGCGTGGGCGTGGATGAAGCACTGAAGGCCGTCGATGAGTGCGGCGCGCCGATGGTATCGATCCCCGGCGGTGAACCGCTGATCCACAAGGAGATGCCCGAGATCGTGCGCGGCATCGTCGAACGCAAGAAGTTCGTTTACCTGTGCACCAACGCCATCCTGCTGGAGAAGAAGCTCGACGACTACGAGCCCTCCCCCTACCTCACCTTTTCCGTGCACCTCGACGGCAACGAAGAGCGCCACGACGAGTCGGTGTGCCGCGAAGGCGTGTACGTAAAGGCGATCAATGCCATCAAGGCGGCGACGGCCCGCGGCTTCCGCGTGACCATCAACTGCACGCTCTTCGCCGGTGAGGATCCCAAGGAGGTGGCCGAGTTCTTCGACACCGTGTCCGAGCTCGACGTCGAGGGCATCACGGTCTCGCCCGGCTACAGCTACGAGCACGCGCCCAAGCAGAACGTCTTCCTGGGCCGCACCACCTCGCGCAATCTCTTCCGCGACATCTTCCGCATCGGCAAGCAGGGCAAACGCAAGTGGACCTTCAACCACTCGAGCCTGTTCCTCGACTTCCTTGCAGGCAATCAGAAGTACCAGTGCACGCCGTGGAGCAACCCCACCTACAACATCTTCGGCTGGCAAAAGCCCTGCTACCTGATGGCCGAAGAGGGGTACACCTCGAGCTTTGCCAAGCTGATGGAAGAGACCAACTGGGAACGCTACGGCACCGGTCGCCATCCGAAGTGCGATAACTGCATGGCCCACTGCGGCTACGAGGGCACGGCGGTGGTTGATACCTTCAACAACCCGCTCAAGGCCCTGTGGGTGGCGATGCGCGGGCCGAAGACCGAGGGCACCATGGCGCCTGACTTCCCCGTGCTCTACGACGGCTCGGCGAGCGAGGAAGACGGTGCCGGCGGCGCCATCGCCAGCGTGCCCGTGGGCAGCATCGGCCAGCGCGCCAGCGCCTCGCGCGACGACTAGTGGGGAGCTTGGCTAGGTAACCACCCTCGCAGGCGCGCATGCCCCGACACGCGCAGTCGCATCAGCGGCCATCGGCGGACTCACGTTGATGGCCGCTTTTCTTTTCATTGGCTCGACCACGGCGGCGATCATGTGGCTCGCCCTGCTGTTGCTGCCATGGCAACCCTGGCGCACCCGCGAGCGCTTGATCGTCACCCCGGCTGCCGAGGGAGATCCGGGGTCCGAGATCACAGCGGTCATCCCGGCCCGCAACGAGGCCGACCACATCGAACAAACGCTCGCGGCCCTTCGCGCGCAAAGCGCGCAACTGCGCATCTTGGTGGTCGACGACCAGTCGACCGACGGCACTGCGCAGCTCGCCAGCGCTCACCCAGCAGCGGTCGAGGTGATCGCCGGCCAGCCATTGCCGGCAGCTTGGACGGGCAAGCTCTGGGCCCTCGACCAGGGCATCTCGCAGGTGCGGACGCCCTTCGTGTTGCTGGTGGATGCGGATATCACGCTTGGGCCCGGTGTGCTCGCGGCCCTGCGCCAGCGCCAGCAAGTCACAGGCGCGGGTCTGGTCTCGGTGATGGCGAGCCTTGCCATGGCGAGCTTCTGGGAGCGGCTGCTGCTGCCCGCCTTCATCTACTTCTTCAAGTTGATCTATCCCTTCGCCCTGGCCAACGGGCCTTCCCAGCACTTCCACGCCGCCGCGGGCGGCTGCATGTTGCTGCGTTCTGATGCACTCGAGGCGGCCGGCGGTGTCGAAAGCTTGCGCGAGGCCGTGATCGACGACTGCACGCTCGCTCGCCGCATCAAGATGACTGGCTACCGCACCTGGATCGGCCTTTCCCGAGAAGTGGTGAGTACGCGTCGCTACCAGCGCCTGAGCGATACCTGGGCCATGGTGGCGCGTACCGCCTACACGCAGTTGGGTGAATCCCCGGCGGCCCTGCTGGCGTGCACGGCAACGATGGTGGTGAGCTTGCTGGTGCCCGTGGCTGGGCTGCTGTTCGCCGCAGACGGGGCCACCCGCCTCGCCGCGGTGACTGCCCTGGGCGCGATGGCGTTCAGCTACGCACCGACGATTCGCTTCTACGGACTGCCCTGGGCGTTGGCGCTTACGCTACCGCCCGTCGCGAGCCTGTACCTCGCCATGACCTGGTCGTCCGCCTGGAGCAGCTGGCGCGGTATTCGAGCGCGTTGGAAGGATCGTGAGTACGCGAAGACTGTCACACGGTAGTGTCGTTCCCAGCACAGTGAGGTTCAGCCCATGAGTTATCCGCAGCGTCTGTTCGCGCCCGCCGCCGCCGTCGTGCTGTCGGCGATACTGGCCGGCGCGCCGACCTTGTGCCTTGCGGATCATCACGAGGGCGCAGCGGCCCAGCAGGAGCCCGCCAGCACCCCATCAGCCGTGGTGGAGACGCTTCAGGGCACCCTCCTCGCCTACATGCGCAGCGCCAGCACCGCCGAGTCGCGCCAGGATCTCGACGTGACCGCCCTCGACCAAGCGGTTCTCGCCAGCCACGACTTCGCCTACATCTCACGCATCGTGCTTGGCCGCACCTGGCGTGAGTTGGAGGACGCCGACCGTGCTCGGTTCGTCGAGCGCTTCACGGCCCTGAGCCTCGCCACCTACGCCAGCCGCTTCGCCGAGTTCGCCGGCGAGCGCTTCGACATCAACGATGAGAGCGATGGCAGCTTCGGCCAACGGCGGGTGAGCGCGGAGCTGATCACCGCGGAGAAATCCCACAGCTTCGACTACCTGCTGCGCCAGTCCGACGAGCAGTGGCGCATCGTCAACATCATTGTGGATGGCGTGAGCGATCTGGCCCTGAAGCGGGCCGAGTACTCGACGCTGATCAGCGCGGGGGGATTCGAGGGGTTGCTCGAGGCGTTGGATCGCCAACGCTCAGCGCTGGAGGAGGAATCCGCCGCGAGCTAGGCCGAGCCCACGGCGGCTGCGAGCAACGTTTCCAACGCCGCCGTCTCGCGCTCGCACGCCTCCAACGCGCGCGCGAAGGCCAATTGGTCGCCCAGGTCGACGCTCTCGCCGTCGCGGTAACGCACGGCCACCGCGTCGATCGGCGCGCAGGCGGTGTTCATCGCGTCCTCGGCGCTGAGCAATTGCTCGGCGAGATCGGGCGCATCTGCCTCGAGAAAGGGCAAGGCCTCCAGCAGACCACTGCTGACTGAGTTGTGGCGACGGAACACCTCGGCGGCGTACTCGCGGATGGCCTCGCCGCGCAAACGCTGCGTACTGCCGTCCGGAAGCGTACGCGTGACGCTGACACAAGCGCTCAGGGCGACGCAGGTTAGGAGCGCGACGGTCGTCAGCCCGTGGCGCGAGAGAACGGAGAACGACGGCGAGCCCGGCTCGCCGCCTCGGACATGGCTCAGGGCAGCCTACCCGCTGTGGGGATGGCGCGTGGCGGGAGGGAGTTCCTCCTCGTCCAGGTCGATTTGCTTGAGCACCTCTTCACGGTGCACGGAAATCGAGCGCGGCGCCTCCACCCCGAAGCGCACGGAGTTTCCCGTCACGGACAGCACCACAATGCGGATGTTGCCACCCACTACGATCGCTTCCCCGATACGTCGGCTTAGCACCAGCATGACAATCCCTCGCTCGAATATCCCTGGCCCGCGAACTGCGCTCGCGGTCTCGCGCTCAACCCGGCCGAGCCGGCCCCGAATCGAGCTATTTCCACGTCCGCTGTAACCGACACGCGCTTACGAACCACACGCATCAACATGAGCCGACGAATCCTCATCATCGAAGACGAGCCCGATATCGCCCGCCTCCTCAGGCTGCATCTGCGCGAGCTGGCGGAAGATCCCCAGATCGCCAACGACGGCAGCGAAGGCCTCAGACTCGCCCTCGCCTCGCGCTGGGACCTGATCTTGCTGGATCTTCGCCTGCCCGGCGTCGATGGCCTGGAAATATGCCGCCGACTTCGCCAACAGCCGTATTATGTACCCATCGTAATGCTCACATCCAAGTCTGGTGAAGGCGATCGGGTAAGCGGTCTTGATATCGGTGCCGACGACTACATCACCAAGCCCTTCAGCATTCCGGAGCTGTTGGCGCGCATCAAAGCCATTTTCCGCCGAGTCGAGCTGCTCGAGCGCGGCGATGAGCCGGCCAGCGAGCTGCGCGCCGGCGAGCTGCAGATCGATCTCGATCGGCGCGAGGTGCATGTCGGTGACAAAGCCATCGATCTGACGGCAAAGGAATTCGACCTCCTGACCCACTTCGCGCGCGCCCCCGGTAAGGTGTTCACCCGAGCCCAGCTCCTCGACTCTGTCTGGGGCTACGGCCATGATGGCTACGAGCACACGGTGAACACCCACATCAACAGGCTACGCGCCAAAGTGGAGCCAGATCCCTCAAATCCGACCTACGTGATGACCGTCTGGGGCGTCGGCTACAAGTTCGGCGTCGACACGAGCCCTTGATCATCACGCCCTCCCGCGCGCGCAGCCCCCTATGCTGAAGTCCCTCTACGGTAAGCTCGTCCTCGCCCTGCTGGTGCTCGTGTCCCTGCTCGGCGTGGCCTTCCTGTTCGTGGTGCGCTTCGCGGCGGACTACTACTACCAGGAGATCACCCAGCGCCTGAACAGCAGCATCGTGGAGTACATCCTCCAACACGAGGTGCTGATGCAGGACGGCGAGCCCAACCTCTCCGACTGGAAGGACCTCGCCCACACGGTGATGATCGTGAACCCGACGGTGGAGGTGTACCTGCTCGACCGGGACGGACGCCTGCTCGCCTACGATGCGCCCGAGGAGAAGATCCGCCGTCGCCAGGTGGACGTTGCACCCATCAAGCAATTCCTCGCCGCCAACGCGCCCATGCCGACGCGCGGCGACGATCCGCGCAGCGACGACGCGCGCAAGCTCTTCGCCGCCGCCGCCCTGGAGGAGGACGGCGAGCTCTCGGGCTACGTCTACGCCATCCTCAGCAGCGAGCGCTACCAAGCCGTCGCCCAGAACATCGCCAGCAACTTCATGCTGCGCCTGAGCCTGATCGGCGTGGTGGTGAGCGCGCTGTTCGCGTTCCTCGCTGGCCTGCTCATCTTCAACTTCCTCACCCGTAGACTGCGTCAACTAACGCGGACCGTGGAGGCGTACCGGGCGAGTGACTTCTCCGCCAGTGAACCGCCGCGCCTGGGCAAGGCCAACGGCGATGAGGTAGACCGCCTCGCCCTCGCCTACAGCGACATGTCGGAACGTATCATCGATCAGGTGAACGCCCTGAAGCGCCTGGACGGGTTACGGCGCGAGCTGGTCACCAACGTCTCCCACGACCTGCGCACGCCCCTGGCAGCGATGCTGGGCTATCTCGAAACCCTGCAGCTGAAGCAACCCGAGCTCGACGAAGAGGGACGCCAGCACTACCTGACCATCGCGCGGCGCCACGGCGAGCAACTCAACCGCCTGGTGGACCAGCTGTTCGAGCTGTCACAGCTGGATTCAGAGCAGGTGGGTGCCAAGGCCGAACCCTTCTCCTTGACGGAGCTGATCTTCGACATCACGCAGACCTACCAGCTGCGCGCCGAAGCCTCGCAGATCACCTTGGAGGCCGAGCTCGATCGGGACACGCCCTGGGTGGTGGCGGACATCGCCCAGATTCAGCGCGTGCTCGAGAACCTGATCGACAACGCGATCAAGCACACGGACCCCGGGGATCGGGTGATCGTGCATGCGCGCGCGGGACAGGCGAACCTCGACGGCGAGGTGGAGGTAATGATCGAGGACACGGGCCGAGGCATTCCGGCAGCAGATCTGCCGCACGTGTTCGAACGGCTCTATCGGGCTCCGGATCCAGGGTCAGGCGCCGCTGCCAACCGCACCGGCCTGGGCCTCGCCATCGTCAAGCGCGCCCTCGATCTGCACGCCCGGGAAATTACCGTGACCAGCACCCCCGGCGAAGGCACGACCTTCCGCTTCACCCTCCCCGCGTTCCGAGCCTGAGTCTCGCCGTCGCTAGCGACCGCCGAAGCGATGGCCGAGGCGTAGCCAGAAGGTGCGACCGAGCAGCGGGTACGTGGTGACGTCCGTGTTCGCCTCGTCCGCGTTGGCGAAGAACGGCGGATCGCGGTCGGTGAGGTTGTCCACCCCCAGCGTCACCCGGGTGCCGATGTCGAAGTCTCGGCTGATGGTGAAGTCGTGGTACACGCGGGCGCTGATGTCACGCGCGGTGTTGGCCGTGACCTCGCCGCCGCGTTCCTGCAGGGCACCGATCCACAGGGCCTCGTAGCTCGCGCCCCAGCGTCCTCGCGAAAAGCCCAGGCGGTAGTTGCCACGCCAACGCGGAATGGCGCCGAAGCGATCGGGGTCGAACTCCCCTACGCCCACGAAGGGGTCCGCGCCGGGGAACGCGATCAGATCCCGACGGAGCACCCGACTCAGGGTGACGTTGTGAGTCAAGGTGAGGCCACCCGGAGCGTCGTGCTCGGCCAGAATCGACAGGTCCATGCCGCGCGCCGTCTCCTGGGCGATGTTCTGCAGGGCCGTCTCGATCTGGGTGATGTTGCCGGCACCGTCGCGCTGGATGCGGTCGCAGAACACGGCCTGCCCGGTGGCCAGACACTGGGACAGCACCGTGTTGCCACCGAGCGCGCCGATGGCACCGTCGATCTCGATGTCGTAGTAGTCCAGCGCGATTTCCAGGGCGTAAGGCGTGGCGGCGCGCCAGGTGATGCCCGCCGTGATGATCTCGGCCTCTTCGGGCGCCAGCAGCGGGTTGCCGCCGCCGAGCTGGGGCGTCTCGTTGCCGGTTTGATCGAAGCTGCCGTCCGCCGGCACGCCCTGGGCGATGCAGCGCTCGACGGCGCTTGGGCTCAGCTGGGAGAAGTCGGCGCAGGGATCGTCGATGGCGGGGTTGGACTGGGTGACGCCGCCGAACAGCTCGCCCACGTTAGGCGCACGAAACGCTTGTGACCAGGCGGCGCGCACCACCACCGGCGTCACCGGCTGCCAGTGCAGGCCGACGTCGAACACGCTGCGCGAATCGAAGCTCGAGTAGTCGACCAGGCGCGTGCCGAGCTCCAGTTCGAGTGCCTGCGCGAACGGTTGATTCACCAGCAGCGGCACGCCGAGTTCGAAATACACCTCGTTGCTCTCGAAGCTGCCTTCGGTGATGGCCCGCGCCGCACCGCTGGTGTTGCCGGCGATGGTCTGCGCGTCGGGCTCGTCACGGCCTTCTTCGCGTCGATACTCGTAGCCCACCGCCATGGACAGATCGCCCGCCCACAGGCGCAAGGGGCTACCCGCCGCATTCAGGGACACGACGGTCTGCTCGTTGACGCCGAAGTCTTGGAGGTCGGCGCCGATGAAGGCGAGCATGTCGGCATCGATGCTGCCGGGCCCACCGAAGAGGTTTAGAGGCACGCAGTCTGCGATCGGTGCGGCCGGCGTGCCGCAGGTGGCGCGGCCGCTCGCGTCGATGAACGAGGGGCCCAGGGCGGCGCGAAGGCGATCGTCGAGCAGGTCACCCGTCTGCCGCTGATGGGTCTCGTTGCGCGCGTGATTGAGGCTCACGTCCCACCCCCAACCGCCCAGGTCACCCCGAGCGCCAAGCACGCCACGCCACGCAGTGTTGTCTTGGATGAACTCCCGTGGGCCCGCCTCCACCAGGCGCCGGCGAGCGTCGCTCAGGGTTTCACCGAAGGGATTGAAGAGGTTGTTGGCGTCCACCACCACGTCGGTCTCGCGGCTCGTGAACAGAGGCAGGGGCGCGAGCTGTTGATCCGAATCGCGTTGGTGGTAGAGGGCTTCGGCAAACAGTTCCGTTCGCTCGCCGATCGGCAGGGTCGCTTCGATGAAGGCACTGAAGCGGCGCGAGTCCTGCACCAGATCTTCGAAGGGATTGAAGTTGAAGCGATCGTTCTCGGGGCCGCTCGAGACGAAGGGGCGGAAGTCGCTCGCCTGGGCGCCGTCTTCGCCGTCGATCAGGGTGAGGCGGCCGTCGCTGGTGCGGAAGTTGCCCTGCGGTGGCGCCGAGCTGCCGTCGGGCACGATCTCGTTATCCGGTCCCTGCACGGTGAGCAACTGAGAGGAGAAGGCGCGATCGCCCTTGCTCACCGACTGCTGGTCGGTGAACTGCAGGCCACCGACCACCTGCGCCCGCCCGAGGCTGCGTCCCGCAGTCACCTGGAGCGAGACGTTCTCGCCGTCGCCGCGATCGGTGCTGCCACCGGTCACCTGCACGCTCACGCCTTCGAAGCGCGAGCGGGTGATGAGATTGATGACACCGGCAACGGCATCGGCGCCGTATTCGACGGAAGCGCCCGTCTTCAGGATCTCGACGCGCTCGATCCAGGCCAGGGGAATCATGCCGAGATCGACGACGCCACTGGCGCCGCTACCGCCCGGCACGAAGCGCCGGCCGTTGAGCAGAATGAGGGTGCGCTGCTCGCCCAGGCCTCGCAGCTCGATGGACTCGGTGCCGCGGGAGAACCCTCCGCCCGCCCCGCGCGCGCCCACCCCGGTGCTGATGGGTGAGCCGCCGACGAAGGGCAGCTCCTGCAAGAGTTCGCCGATGCTGGCCACGCCGCTGCGCTCGAGCACGTCGCGCTCGATCGTCGTCACCGGGTACGCCCCTTCGATCAGCGTTTGCTCGAGGCGCGAGCCCGTGACGATCACGTTTTCGATGGGCTCGAGGGCTGGCTCCTGCCCAGTAGCAGTCTCCTGCGCGAGCACGACGGGCGAGGCCGTCACCATCAGCGCGGTCAGCGACACGAGCGCCGTTTGACAGAACGGGCGGGAGCGCACGGACAGGGTGTCCGGGGAGCGGAATCGGTGCATCGAGAGCTGTTCCTCAGGGCCTGCCTCGTGCCGCGTCCTGCAGCCGAGAGCTTTATTCTTGATGTGCCCTCAATGCTGCTCTGGGGATCTTAAGAAGACATTAACTGAGGCGCCGTTCACACTTTTTCCGTGCCCATCCCGGCGCTTGGCAGCACCAGGGAGACGGTGAGGCCACGGCCGTCTCGCCCGTCGTCGAAATCAAGCGTCGCCTTATGCAATTGAGCGATGCGCCGGGCGATCGTGAGACCGAGCCCCGTGCCTGTCTGATCGTGGCGCTCGCCGCGGGTGAAGGGCTGGCCGAGCCGTCGCTGCAGATCTGCGTCGATGCCCGGGCCGTCGTCGCGCACCTGGAGCCGCACGCCCGCCGCCTCGCGGGTCACGTCCACCTCCACGGTGCCGCCGGCCGGCGTGTAGCGCAGGGCATTGTCCACGAGGTTGCGGAGCAAGACCTGCAGCAGCACCGGGTCCACCCGCACCTCGCCAGGTTCGTTCTCCCCCGCTCGGTCGCCGCCCTGCAGTTGCAGCTGCACCTCGCGCGCGAGCCCCAGGGACGCCTGCTCCGCCAACACCTCGCGCAGGAGGGGCATCAGGGCCACCGCCTGGGTCGGGAGGCGACCCCCCGCGTCGGCGGCGTCGACTCGCGCCAGGCTCAGCAGCTGCGTCAGCACCCGTTCCGCGCGCTCCGTCTCGGCCACGATGGCGGCGAGGGGCTCGCTCACCGCCGAGCGTTCCCCCGCCGTCAACGCTTGCTCGGCGCGTAGGCGCACAGTTGCCAAGGGGGTGCGTAGCTCGTGAGCGGCTTCCGCGCTGAAGCGACGCTCCTGTTCGATCAGGCGTCGTTGCCGCGCCAGCAGGTCGTTCATCGCCCCGAGCAGCGGGCGCACCTCGAGCGCCTCCGGAGCCTCCGGTAAGGGCGCCAGATCGCCGGGCGCCCGCGCGCGCAGCTCCGCGGCCAGATCCCCCAGGGGCGCGAGGCCACGACGCAGTCCCCACCACACCACGGCGCCGGTGAGAGGTACTACCAACAGCCACCACGCCATCGAGGGCAGCAGCGTGTCGAGCACGACCGCCCGCCTCGCCTCCAAGGGTTGCCCCACACAGACGGTGGCGACCGGCTCCCCTCCCCGCGTGGTGTACACCTGCCAGCGCCGACCATCGATGGCCTCCACCATGGCGAGTCCCGGTCGCGTGCACGCTGTCGGCTGATCGAGCGCCCCCTCGCGCGATGCGGTGGAAGCGATGATGCCCGGGCGGGAAAATCGATAGGCCAGGCTGCCCGACCACGCCTCCAGGGTGTCCTGGGAGGTGCCGACCGAGCCCACCGACTCGAACAGCTCGGCCAACTCGCGGTCGATGTTCTCGGCGTTTGCCTCCGTGCCCGTGCGGGGCTCCGCGAGTACCCACAGCAGGAGCACCCGCGCGCTCTCCGCCAGCTGCGTATCCAGGAACGCGGCGATGCGGTTGCTGGCCACGGCGTAGCCGGTCCCCGCGGCGGCCGCCGCCACCAGCAACAAGGCGGGCAGCAGCAGCGTGAGCAGGCGACGGCGAATCGAGCTCACAGGGCGCCGTCGCTCGCCGATGCCGGGCTCGGCACTTCGAGCACGTAGCCGATCCCGTGCACGGTACGGATCACCCCCGCGTCGAGCTTGCGCCGCAAGCGATGGATGTAGACGTCCAGCGTGTTGCTCCCCGGCGTGCGCGCCGATCGCGCCAGCACGGCTTCCAGACGATCGCGAGGCACCACGCGCCCGGCCTGGCGCAGGAGACACTCGAGCAGGTCGTACTCGCTGGCCGTGAGGCTGACGGGCTGACCCAGGTAGTGCGCGCCGCGGGGGTCTTCGGTGAGCTGCAGGCCGCCCACGGCCACCGGCTCCTCGCCCGCGCCCGCAACGCGGCGCAGGCGTGCCCGGATGCGAGCGAGCAGTTCTGCCAGGTGGAAGGGCTTGACGAGGTAGTCGTCCGCACCGGCGTC
>JBCBZW010000106.1 GCA_039815145.1 Pseudomonadota bacterium | reverse complement strand
CGCTGGCGACACGCCAGCGTGGCACCGCCCTCCCCCGCGAGGTCGCACAGCCAGTCGTAAATGGGCAGGTACCAAGCGCCGGCTCGCGTCGCCGCCAGGGTGGTGCGCAGCTCATCGTGCACCCAGACCAGGTGACCATCGGGCATCGGCACGAGATCCACCTGCCACGCGAACTGCTGGGCAGCGTAGGTGCCCGCGAGGCGTTCTGCCGCGCCCGCCTTCGCCGCGGTGGCCACCTCGACGGGCACCAATTGCACCGGCTCCCCCACGTACAGGCGCGCGAGGTCTTGCGTGAAGGAGGCCGGCCAACCGGAATTCGACGACAGGGTCAGCACCGTGAGCTCGCGGGTGGGATCGAACCAGATCTGCGCCAGAGCGCCCGGCGAGCGCCCGGTGACCAGCACCGCAGACGTCGGCCGCGCAAAAAAGCGCTCACTGACCTGCGCCGACACCAAACGGCCGTGATAGGCATCGAAGAACAGACGGAAGACGTCGTCCGCATTGCCGTACAGGGAGCCGCCGCCGACGCGATTCCAGACGTGGTAGGTCGTCGCCCGCGACCGGGTGCCGAAGCGCTCGCCCGGGGCGTAGCGCGAGGCCATGCGCGGCACCAGCGCAAAGGGGCTCTCGTGCCCGAGCGAGGGATAGCGCGCCAGTTCATCGCGAACCAACTGTCCGTAGGGCATGCCCGAGAGTCGCTCCAGCATCGCGGCGAGGATCGCGTAGCCCCCGTTGGAGTAGCGGCGCTTCGTGCCAGGCTCGAAATCCAACGGGCTGGCGGACAGGCGTTCGACGATCGCATCCAGCATCAGCGTTTTGGTCGTGTCCATCCATTCGAGGGTGTTCGTGTGCGGCACGCCCGCCCGGTGCTCGATGAGCTGGATCGTGCTCATCTGCCCGCCGTGGGCGAACTCGGGTAGGACCTCGGCCACGGGGGCGTCGAGGTCGAGGTCTCCTCGATCGACGAAGCGAGCGATGAGCGCCTGGGTGATCTGCTTCGACAGGGAAGCGATCCGAAAGCGCTGGTCGCTGCCCATCGGCACATCCAACTCGTAGCTCGCCTTGCCGAAGGCGCCGCGGTAGGTCACCGCCTCGCCCTCGGCGATGAGCACGACCCCATCGAAGGCTCCGGCATCCAGGTAAGGTTGCACGTACGCTTCGATGGCCTGCACCACCTCCTCAGCGGCAGGCACCGCCCCTGCTGCTGTTTGCCCGCACGCCACCGCCAACAACACGACGATCGACACCGACCACCTCTCCATCATGCACTCTCCACCGGCAACCAACGCGCCGCACTTGCCAGCGATAATCTGGCGCCGCCGCACCGCGCGCCACCCATCTGCCGGTCTTTGGGGCGAACGACGCCATGGATGACACCAACGACTCACCGCCCACGCCTCGCCCTGGGCGATGGCCGCTCCTCTGCGTCCTGTTGACCCTGAGTCTGGCGACTGCGTGGCTCACCCTGGACCTCGGCCCCGAGCGCTACGTGCACCCTGCCCTGCTCGACATCGAGGTAGCGGAGACGCCGGATGCCGAGCCGCCCGCACCCCACAGCACCGCCTGGGAGCCAGCACGTTGGTGGGCGCTCAGCCACTCGCCCCGCGCCCGGTGGTTGCGCTTTTCCCTCGATCGTCAGGACTTGGGACTCGCGGCGCCGGCGTTGGCGCTGTCGGGTCCCTTCTCGGCCGCGGTCTACGTCGATGGTGAGCCGCGTGGCGGCAAGGGAACCCCGGGGCGGTCGGCTGACCAGGAAGTGCCGGGGCCCATCGACGCGGTGATCAACCTCGACCTGCCGCCCGCTGGGAGCGCCACCGTTCACGTGCGCCTCTCCGCCTTCCACGCAGGCTACGAGCCGGCCAGCCAGTTCCACGCCCTCGGTCTGCGCAACGCCACCGACGACCCGCGCCGCCGCGCCGACAACTACCTCCTAGGCATGATGCAAGCCGGGCTGTTACTCGCCCTGCTCGCGATCTTCGGCGGCTGGGCCCCGCGCGACCCGGCCGCCCGCTGGGCAGCCCTCGCCGCCGCCGCCGCCCTGGTGGCCCTGAGTGCCGAGTGCTGCCGGGTCTGGATCAACTACCCCTACCCCTGGCAGGGCCCACGCCAGGGCCTGGTCTGGGCGGGTCTCGCCGCCTGCGGCCTCGCGCTGGCCGCGTACGTACGCCAACGCCTCAGGCTGCCGGCGGCCCAGCTTGCGCTGGGAACGGGGGTGGTGCTCGTCACCTACGTCGCCCTGTCCGGCAACGACGTGCGAACGGCCTCCGGCATCGCCGGCGCCCTCGCGCTCACCTTGGTGTTGCTCACGCAGGCGCCGCGCGAACGACGCGATGAATCGCTCCGCCTCATCGCCCTACTGCTCCCCTGGCCGCTCATCGCACTCACCAACGCCCCAGCGTTTCTGGACAACGCCGTTTACCTATTCGTCTCCCTAGCCCTCTCATTGCTGGCGTTAGAATCCCACCGACGCCTCTCGCGGCCGAACCGTGCAACCGACGAGGCGCGCTGCGAACCTGCCTCCCTCGCGCTCGAAGGAGAACGCCTGGCCCTCGGCGAGGTGGTGAGCCTGCAAGCGGCCGGCAACTACGTGGAGGTGATCCTGCGCGACGGCGCTCGGGGGCTGTACCGCGCCTCCCTCAGCGGCGCCATCGAGCAAGCGCCCGCCCATCTGCTACGCGTGCATCGCTCGCACGCGGTGAACCTCGATCGCGCCCGCCGCTTGCGCTCGCGCAAGGGCAGCCGCTACGCGCTGGAACTCGACGATGGCACGGAGCTGCCCGTCGGCCGCAGCTTCGTGAGTGCCGTGCGCCACTCGCTGACCTCACGCGAGGGCGAGCACCATTAGAGCCCGTCAGGCCGTCTGGTCCAGGTTGGCGCCACAACTGGCATCGGCGTAGCGCGCCTTGCGCGCGTGGATACCCGCCGTGATGCGGGGGTCGTCGACGCCCTGGAGGAACATCTCATCGATGGTCTCGTTCAGGCGCCTCAGCCCCTCACCGCAATCGCCGAGTTCGATCAGCACCGCGCCGTAGACGCTGTTGGCCGTGTAGCGCAGCCAATCGGGCGCGTCGCCACGTTGCTCCAGCACCGCCATGGCCTCACGCACCTGCGCGTACGCCGCTTCCGGTTCATCCGCACTGATCAAGGCATCCGATAGGTTGAGCTTCAAGGTGCTCAGACCGAGCACATTGCTCGCGTCCTTCGCCCGTACGTGCTCGATGACCTCGGCGTAGAGCGCCACGGCCGCGGACGAGTCCCCGGCGCTCACCAACGCGCCCGCCAGATCCACCCGCGCATGGATGAGCTGCGAACTGGCATCCGGGTAGTGCTGTTCGAGGAGGTTGACGATCTGCGCGTAGGCGCGGCTGGCGGCGTCGTGATCCCCCCGCTTGGAGAGGAGCGCTGCGCGCTGGGTGAGTACGGGCGCCAGGCGACGATCACCCTCGCCGTACAAGCGCTGGGCGCGGGCGAGCACCGGCACCAGGATCGCCTCCGCGCCTGCGTAGTCGCCGCGGGATGTCGCGAGCCGCGCGAGGGCCGTTTGCAAAGCGACCACAAACGCCTCATCCGGAAGCGGCTCTGCGGTGGCTGAGGCGAGCGACTGCTCGAACAACGCTTGCGCGCCACCCAGGTCGTTGCCGAACTCCATCAGACCCGCATGGATACTCCACAGCTGCGCGCGCTGGCGTTCATCGACCCGCGCGTCCCGCAGCCACTGGGCCGCCTCGTGGAGCATCGGCCTCGAGCCGTCGATGCTCTGCTCCAGCGCGCTGGTCACCCGTGCCAAGCCCGTGAGCGCTTGGGCCATGGTCCACGGGTCCGGCCCGGCCGCCACCGAGCGCTGTACCGTCAGCGTCTGTTCGAAGGCCTCGGCGGCCCCGTCCCAAACGCGCAGGCACATGAGTGCCTCACCGATCGCGAAGAGCTGTCGGCTCTTGGCGTGCGGCGTCAGGTGCGCATCGCGCAGTACCTCTCGACGGCGCAGTTGCAGGGCGGCGACTCCGCCATCGGCCTGGTCGGCACTCGCGTGCAGGGCTTCCATCAGGATGGACGCTGCGGCGTCGTCAAGGGCAGCGACCACCTGCCCCTCGTCACGAGCCACCTGCAGGGTCTGGCCGAGAGCCAGCAAGGCGACCAGACAGGCGAAGGCGGCCCCGACGGCCGCGGGGACGCCGCGCCATGTCGGTAAGCGCTCGCCGCGCGCCGTGGGCGCGACGGTCGCCGTGGCGAGGTCACGATTAGAGGTCGCGACGGCATCCGCCGTGATCGGCCGCGGCGGCTGCATGAGGCAGTAGCCCTGGCCGCGAATGGTGCGGATGTAGGTGGGATGCTTGCTCGAACACCCGAGGGCGCGGCGAATGCTGCCGATGTGATGGGAGAGTGCGCCGCGATCGCGATGCCCCTCCTCGGCCAGGCAGAGAATCTCGTGCATGCGGGCTCGCGATACCACCTGACCGAAATGCTCGGCGAGTTCGATCAGCGCCGCGATCTGTCGTTTCGACAGTTCGGTGCACGTGCCGTCGGCGCCGATCACCCGCAGCAGCGCCGGTTCGATCCGGCACTCACCGATAGCGAACGAATGATGTGCGAGGGCGTCGTGCGGCGACGACTGCAGCGGCGGCTGGCCTGTCATAACTCTCTCATCTCCACTAGCGCTCAAGGGACGATACCCCACGGCTCAGTGTGGCTTCAAAGTATCTAATGCGCACGCTAGGCAGCGGTTGAGCCCACGTTGAGAAGTTGCTGAAAAGCGCGCGAAGCGTATTGCTGGAGCGCCGTCGTGCGCCCTAGCGTGGCTGGGTACGTCGCCTCGCCAAACGGATGACCGCGCTTGGAACCGAGTCCCCTACAGCTGGCCACGCCGGCCTGGTCCGCGCCGTCGCCGTCTCGTCCAACCCCTGACGAGGCGGTGGCGGCCCTGCACCAGCACGTCGCTGAGGGCGAGACCGCAAAGGCACTGGCGCTCGCCGATCGCGCCGTGCGTCTTTGGCCGGACCACGTGCCGCTACTGTTGGCAGCGGCCGGTCTCGCCAGGCGCGTGGGGCGCAGCGCCGCAGCCTACAACCTGCTGCGCGCTGCCGAGGGCCTGGGCAGCGCCCAAGCCGCCACAGACCGTCGCGTCCTGGTGAATCAGTGTGCCCCCCACTGGCACTTCCGGATGATGAACGACGAGGTGCGGAACGAGGCCTACGATCGCGCCCTACGCCACTACGTGGGCGATGATTCGATCGTCCTCGACATCGGCTGTGGCGCCGGCCTGCTCTCGATGATGGCCGCCCGCGCCGGCGCGCGCCACGTGTACGCCTGTGAGGTATCAGAACTGATGGCCGAGCAAGCGCGGACGATCATCCGCGACAACGGCTTCGCCGACCGCATCACCATCACCAACCGCCTCTCGAACCACCTGACGGTGGGACGGGATCTGCCCGAAAAGGCGGACATCATCGTCGCTGAGGTCTTCGACACGGGACTTCTCGGCGAGAACGCCCTGCGCACCTTCGATCACGCCCGAGAGCATCTGCTCAAACCCGGCGGGCGCATCCTGCCACTGAGGGCGTCGGTGCAGGCCGTGCTGCTGGAGAGCGATCTTCTGCGCAAGGAAGCGGTGGCCACGCGCTGCTGCGGCTTCGACGTGCGATCCCTGAACGCCCTCACGCCCCCGTACGTCCAGGCCCGCCTCGGCGCGTTCCCCCATCGAACGCTCAGCGACCCGCAGACCGTCGGCACCTACGGCTTCCAGCAGACGATCGATGCCAGCGACGCCCGACGCGTCGAGTTCACGGCTACCCACACGGGCACCTGCCACGGGGTCGCCTTCTGGTTCACTCTGGACTTCGGTGAAGACATCACCATGTCCACCGGGCCAGAGAATCGCTGGAACTGCTGGATGCAGGCGGTGTCCGCCTTCGAGACGCCGCTCGCGGTGCGGGCGGGAGAACGGCTAGCCGTGCGCTACATCGAGTCGAGCAATCAGCTCCTGCATTTCTCGCCCGCCCCCCCTCAAGGGTGACGGCCGGAAGCGGAGCGGCACGCTACCCGCGGTCCTGGCGCAGGGCCGGCAGGCACGCGGCGACCGCCCCGATACCGATCAGCTCGCCCTCGCGCACGAGGTCGCCGACCGCCGCGATATCGCTGGCGAGGTATCTGTCCTCTTCCAAGCGCGGCGAGCGTGCGCGGACGGCGGCGGCCACCTGGCGCAGGGCCTCGCTGGTGCGCAGCGGGGCACGGAACTCCACCCCTTGGGCCCCCAGCAGCAGCTCCACAGCGATGATATTCGCTAGGTTAGCGTTCATGCGATGCAGGCGGCGCGCGGCGTGGCAGGCCATGGAGACGTGGTCTTCCTGATTGGCGCTGGTGGGCGTCGAGTCGACGCTGCAGGGATTGGCGAGGTGGCGGTTCTCCGCCATCAGGGCGGCACAGGTCACCTCGGCGATCATGAAGCCGGAATTCAACCCCGGCGTGGGCGTGAGGAAGGCGGGCAAGCCGAAGCTCTGGGCCGGATCCACCGTGATGGCGATGCGGCGCTCCGTGATCGCGCCGATCTCGGCGATGGCGAGCGCCACCTGGTCGGCGCCGAGGCCGACGGGCTCCGCGTGGAAGTTACCGCCGGAGATGATGCGATCCTCCTCCACCACCACGATCGGGTTGTCGGTGACCGCGTTCGCCTCCACCACCAGCGTGTCCGCCACCTGGCGCAGCTGGTCCATCGCCGCTCCCATCACCTGCGGCTGGCAGCGAATGCTGTAGGGATCCTGCACCCGATCGTCCTGCTCGCGATGGGACTCGCGGATCGCAGACCCAGTGAGCAGCGCACGCAGGCACTCGGCCGCATCCGCCTGCCCCTGCAGGCCGCGCAGGGCGTGGATCGTCGGGTGGAAGGGCGCCGTGGAGGCCATCAACGCATCCGTGACCAGGGCACCGGAGATCAACGCGGTCTGGGCCAGATGCCAGGCGTCGAACAGGGCGGCGAGGGCCAACGCCGTGGACACCTGGGTGCCATTGATCAGCCCGAGGCCTTCCTTAGGTCCGAGCACCAGCGGCGTGAGCTCGATGGCGGCGAGAGCCTTGGCCCCTGCCATGCGCTCGCCGTCCACCCACGCCTCCCCCTCACCGATCATCACGGCGGCCAGATGGGCCAGGGGTGCCAGATCGCCCGATGCCCCCACGGAACCTTGGGCGGGGATCACCGGCAGCAGGTCGCGGCGCAGAAATGCCGCCAACATCTCGAGCATCTCCCAGCGCACGCCGGAAGCGCCACGACCGAGGGAGATCAGCTTCAGGGCGATGATGAGTCGGACGACCGGCGCCGACATGGCCTCGCCGACCCCGCAGCAATGGGACAGCACCAGGTTTCGCTGCAACTGTGCCGTCTGCTCCGCGGGAATGCGCACGCTGGCCAGCTTGCCGAAGCCCGTGTTGACGCCGTACACAGGCGCGTCCCCCTTGGCGGCGCGCTGCACGATCTCGTGCGCGGTCTCCACCGCAGACCGCGCGCTCGGATCGAGACCTTGCACGACGGCGGGTTCGCGGTAGACGCGCTCGAGTTGGGCCAGGGTGCTCTCCCCCGGGGTCAGCACGATGGGGGTGGGTGCAGTGGAAGACATCGTCGACGCTCTACTCTCTAAGTACTCGCGAGCTCGGCCATCACCGAGCAGAATCGATCGGCGATCTGTTCCTCATCCAGATGGTGCCCCGCGCTCACCACCTGCTGGCCGCCCACCCACACATCGCTCACCAGCGGCGTGTTGCCCGAGAACAGCCAACGATCCAGCCACTGATCGCCGCGTGCGCCGGCGAGGCGCGGATGGGCACCATCGAGGGCGATGAAGTCCCCGCGCATCCCGGGCGCGATCGCGCCGGCCAGACGACCGCAGACGGCACTGCCATCGCGTGCAGCTTGCGCGTACAGGGTGGCTCCGGTACTGCCCGCCTCCTCCGCCATGACGTTGCGCGCCTGCAGCTTGAGGCGCTGGCCGTACTCCAGCCAACGCAGCTCCTCCACCGGATCGACGGACACGTTGCTATCTGATCCGATAGCCCAGCGACCACCAGCCGCTTGGTAGGAGGGCGCATCGAAGAGGCCATCACCGAGATTCGCCTCCGTAGTCGGGCACAGGCCCACCCGGGCGCCCGTCTCCGCCAGCGCCACGCTCTCCTCCTCGCTCATGTGGGTGGCGTGAATCAAGCACCACTGACCGTCCACGGGGTACCGATCCAGCAGCCACTGCACGGGCCGTTTCCCGCTCCAGTCCACGCACGCGCGCACCTCGTCCTGCTGCTCGGCGATATGCAGGTGGACGGGTCCGTCGCCGAGTACCTCGCGGGCCTCGAGCATGCCCGTCAACAGCGTCGGGGACACGGCGCGCAGCGAGTGCGGCGCCATGCCCAGATGGGCGTCGGCATCGTCGGTCAGCGCATCGCGGGTGGCGTCGACCAGCGCCAGGTAGTCGTCGAGGGAATTGATGAAGCGCGCCTGGGCGGCGCTGCTGGGGGCTTCGCCGAAGCCTCCGTAGTGGTAGAGCACGGGCAGGGCGCAGAAGGCGATGCCGGCCTGGCGCGCTGCGCGGTAGCAACGCAGGGTCATCTCCGCGCGCTGGGCGTAGGGCTGTCCGTCGACGCCGTGGTGCAGGTACTGGAACTCGCCGACGCAGGTGTAGCCCGCCTTGAGCATCTCCACGTACAGCTGGGCGGCGATGGCCTCGAGCTGGGGCGGGGTCAGGCGCCCGAGGTAGCGGTACATCGCTTCGCGCCAGGTCCAGAAGCTGTCTCTGGGGGCGCCATCGCCCTGCGCGCGCTCGGCCATGCCGGCCATGGCACGCTGATGGGCGTGGGAATGCACGTTGGCGATACCGGGCAGCAGCAGGTCGACCGACCAGGTGGCCTGGGCGTCGCTCGGGGCCTGGCCCGTGGCCACGCGGGTGATCGCGCCGCTCGGGTCCAGTTGCACCAACACGGCGGACGCCCACCCGTCGGGGAGTAGCGCTTCGCCCGCCCAGATCGTCTTCGCCACGGCGCCCTTCAACGTGCGTTGCCCAAAAGAGGAGATGAGCGTACAGTAAGTTGTATATACATGTACAGCACAGGTGCCCATGCCCTCGCTTCTGCTCACCAACGCCACCCTGGCCTGCCTGGACACAGCCGACGGCTACGGCCTCGCCGCACGCGGTGCCTTGCTCGTCGACGGCGGGCGGATCGCCTGGACCGGCGCGGCCGACGGTGCCCCGGGGGCGGATGAGACGATCGACTGCGGCGGGCGCCTCCTCAGCCCCGGCCTGATCGACTGCCATACGCACCTGGTGTACGGCGGCGATCGCACGCGCGAATTCGAGATGCGCCTGGAGGGCGCGAGCTACGAGGCGATCGCGCGCGCTGGCGGCGGCATCGCCTCCACCGTCGCCGCCACCCGGGCCGCCAGCGCCGAAGAGCTCATCGAACAGTCCCTACCGCGCCTAATGGCGTTGATCGGCGATGGCGTGACCACGGTGGAGATCAAGTCGGGCTACGGCCTCGACCGGGAAACGGAGCTGCGCATGCTGGAGGTGGCGGGCCGCCTCGGCGAGCGCGCGGGCGTGCGCGTGCAACGCACGCTGCTGGCCGCTCACGCGGTGCCGGAGGAGTACCGCGGCAACCCCGATGGCTACATCGACTGGGTGGCGGGCGATCTCCTGCCGCACGCGCAGGCGGCGGGGCTCACCGATGCCGTCGACATCTTCATCGAAGGCATAGGATTCAACACGGACCAGGCGGAGCGCCTGTTTGCCGCGGCGGCCAACCTCGGCGTCCCCATCAAGGCCCACGTCGAGCAGCTCAGTGATCAAGGCGGGGCGAGGCTCGCCGCCCGCTATCAGGCCCTGTCCGTCGATCATCTCGAATACCTGAGCGAGGAAGACGTCGCGAGGCTCGGGCGCGACGGGCCCGTGGCAGTGCTGCTGCCCGGCGCTTTCCTCACGCTCGGGGAGACACGTCGCCCGCCGATCGACGCCCTGCGCCGCCACGGGGTGCCCATGGCCGTGGCGACCGATGCCAACCCAGGCTCCTCGCCGATCTTCTCCCTGCTGGACGCCATGCACCTGGCCTGCGCCCTGTTTCGCATCACCCCTGCGGAGGCCCTGCGCGGGGTCACGGTGAACGCCGCCAAGGCGCTGGGTCTTGCGCACGAGATCGGGATGCTCCGGGTGGGCCATCGTGCCGACCTCGTCCTGTGGCAGGTCGATGACCCCGCCGCCCTCAGCTACCGCCTGGGGATCAACCCCGTCGACGGCATCCTGCAGGACGGCCACTGGCGCCGGCGCCCGGGCGCCGCGGAGGCCGCGTAACCCATGCACCTCGCGCAAGATCTCCTGCACGCCATCGACAAGAACGCGCCGGCGCCGATCTACCGCCAGATCAAGGCGGCCATTGACGCCAAGATCCGCCAGGGCGCCTGGCCCGCCGGCGGCAAGCTGCCCTCGGAGAACGAACTCGTCCTGCACCTGGGCGTCAGCCGCATGACCGTAAACCGCGCCTTGCGTGAGCTGACCCTGGAGGGCCTGGTCACCCGCGTGCACGGCGTGGGATCGTTCGTCGCCGACGTGCCTCGCCACGCCAGCCTGATCGAGCTGCGGGACATCGCCCACGAGAGCGCCGATCGGGGGCATGCGCACAGCACCCGAGTGATCGCGTTAGGTGACCTCGTGCCCACGGCGGAGGTGACGCAGCAACTCGAACTCGCCGAGCCCGTTCGCCAGCCGGTGCACTATCTCGAAGCCGTGCATTTCCAGGACGGTCTGCCGATTCAGCACGAGGCGCGCTACGTCAACCCTGCCCTCGCCCCCGGCATGCTGGAGCAGGACTTCACGCGCATCACCAGCACCGCCTGGCTGCTGGCCAGCGGCCAACCCGATGAGATGGAGCATGTGGTGAGCGCCACCCAGGGCACGCCCGCCCTGCGCGAGGCGCTCGGTCTCGCCCCCGAGCACGCCTTACTGCAACTCTCGCGTCGAACCTGGCGGGCCGGGCAGGTGGTCACCTGGGTCACCCTGACCTACCCCGGCGATCGCTACCAACTGGCCGCCCGCTACGCTACCAATACCTACCGCAAGATCGAGGAGTCTTCCCCATGAGCAGCACCGGTGCCCACCCGACCAGCAGTGCCCAACACCAGCCCCGCGTGGTGCGCGCCCCACGCGGCAGCGAGCTCACCTGCCGCAGCTGGCTCACGGAAGCGCCCTACCGAATGTTGCAGAACAACTTAGACCCCGAGGTGGCGGAGAACCCGGACGAGCTCATCGTCTACGGTGGCATCGGCCGTGCGGCGCGCAACTGGGAGAGCTTCGATCACATCCTGGAGTGCCTGCGAAACCTCGCCGATGACGAGAGCCTATTGGTTCAGTCAGGCAAGCCCGTGGGCGTGTTCCGCACCCACCCGGACGCACCTCGCGTGCTCATCGCCAACTCCAACCTGGTGCCCCAATGGGCGAACTGGGAGCACTTCCAGGCGCTCGACCGCAAGGGCCTTGCCATGTACGGCCAGATGACCGCCGGCTCCTGGATCTACATCGGCAGCCAGGGCATCGTCCAGGGCACCTACGAGACCTTCGTCGAGGCCGGACGCCAACACTTCGGCGGCGACACGCGCGGGCGCTGGATCCTCACCTGCGGCCTTGGCGGCATGGGCGGCGCGCAGCCCCTGGCGGCCACCATGGCCGGCTACAGCATGCTCTGCATCGAGTGCGACGAATCGCGCATCGACTTCCGCCTGCGCACGGGCTACCTGGACCGCCGCGCGGGCTCCGTCGACGAGGCCCTGCAGCTCATCGATCAAGCACGCGCCAAGGGTGAGCCCGTCTCCGTGGGCCTCGCCGGCAACGGCGCCGAGCTCCTGCCCGAGTTGATCGAGCGCGGCGTGAAGCCGGACCTGGTGACGGATCAGACCTCCGCCCACGACCCGGTGAACGGCTACCTACCCGCGGGGTGGAGCATGGCCCAGTGGCAGCAGATGCGTCGCGAGCAACCGGAGACCGTGGCCCGCGAAGCCCGTCGTTCGATGGCCGTGCACGTGCGCGCCCTCCTCGCCTTCCACGCCCAGGGCATCCCGACCGTTGACTACGGCAACAATATCCGCCAACAGGCCTACGACGAGGGCGTACAGAACGCCTTTGACTTCCCGGGCTTCGTGCCCGCCTACATCCGGCCCTTGTTCTGTCGCGGCGTCGGCCCCTTCCGCTGGGTCGCCTTGTCCGGCGACCCCGAGGACATCTACCGCACGGACGAGAAGGTCAAGGAGCTGATCCCGGACGATCCGCACCTGCACCGCTGGCTCGACATGGCCCGCGAGCGCATCCAGTTCCAGGGGCTACCGGCACGCATCTGCTGGGTGGGGCTCGGCGACCGCGATCGCTTAGGGCTAGCCTTCAACGAGATGGTGCGCAAGGGCGAGCTGAAGGCGCCGGTGGTGATCGGTCGCGATCATCTGGACTCCGGCTCCGTCGCCAGCCCCAACCGCGAGACCGAAGCGATGCTCGACGGCTCCGACGCGGTCTCAGACTGGCCCCTGCTCAACCTCATGCTGAGCACCGCGAGCGGCGCCACCTGGGTGTCGCTGCACCACGGCGGCGGCGTCGGCATGGGCTACTCGCAGCACGCGGGCCTGGTGATCTGCTGTGACGGCACGGAGGCCGCGGACGAGCGTCTGCGACGGGTGCTGTGGAACGATCCGGCCTCCGGGGTGATGCGCCACGCCGATGCGGGCTACGACATCGCCAAGCGTTGCGCGCGCGAGCACGACTTGAAACTGGGCGCGATCGACCTCGACTGATGACCACCGCCCCTGCGGCACCGGCCCTACCGCCGATCGCCCCCGACTGGTCGCCGGTCGCCACCTACGGCGGTTACCAAGGCCGTTGATAACGCGTCCTGCGTTCGCCCTTGCACGGTCGTTTCCCTCGCCCTTGACGGGCGAGGTAGACTGATCGGCCCGGAGAGATCACCGCAACCCAAGCAGGTGCGAGGATCCTCCACCCATGAGAGAGGGACCACGCCATGGCCGGTGGATGGGCACGAGACGGCGCCGAACAGGAACAGATCGACGCCACCGTCGAAGATGCGATCAAGCGCGTGCGCAGCGAACTCAAGGACGGCGCGAGCGCCACCCATTGCGAGGACTGCAGTGACGCTATCCCCGAGCGCCGCCGCCAGGCCATCCGTGGCGTACGCCGCTGCGTGCGTTGTCAGGAAGAAGAAGACGAACGCCGCAGCGCCGTCAGCGGCTACAACCGCCGCGGCAGCAAGGACAGCCAGCTCCGCTAGCGTGCCCTGGCCGGACTGCCTTCAATGGGCGCAGCGAAAACCTCGCTCGCCGATCTTGTCACTCCCGAAGGTCGCCACGTAGTTCCATTGCGCGTCGCGACAGATGGCCTCGCCCGGTACCTGTCGAACGGCGCCGCGACGGGTGGCACGACGGGTGTCGCGAGCGGCATTCTGCGCCCACTCCCACGTGTCCTCGATGGTCTGGAGCTCCGCCCTTTCGGCGTGGCGGCAACTCATCTGCCACTCGATCACTCGCGGTAGCCGCATTCCCACGTCGCCGCAGATCGCTTCTGCTTCGCGCCAGCCACTCGGTGCGAAGGCCTCTCGCGCGATGACCCAACCCGGGTCGCCAGGCTCGCAATTGCCCCCTCGCGTGTGGTCCTCAGCATCGTGCACGTCGAACGCAACGCTGCCGCGAACGAGACACACCTCGGTGAAGTCAAGCGGGAAACTTCGCCTGGGTATGACGTTGCGGTAGCCCCCGATGGCGGCGGCGGCCAGGTGAATCTCCTGCGGTGCAGAAGCGGTAGCTGGCAGATCACCAGCCGAAGCGATGCTGATGGTCGCCAACGCGAGCCACCAGCGCGCACGCCGGCCACGCCGACGTCCTCCATCGAGGGGGTTTTGCAGCATTGTTGTTCTCCTTGGGGCACCCCGTGCTCTGTCACAAAAGTGTAATATTTGTATCTCTCCTGACCTTCGATGTCAAGGCAATACGCCGAATGGCCTACAAAAATAGGGTTTTTCGCGCATTACCAAGCGAAGTCGATAGGTCTGTGCACCGGTCACAAAACCGAACATCTGCCCCAGCGATACCTCGACACCCCGCGAAGTGCTTGCACTTGCCGTGGGCGCCCCCTACTTATGCAAGCAAGACCTCTCCACCCTTTCAGGAGCACCCGCTGCGATGAGCGACGCCACGCCCTACACGCCACCGGCCGTCTGGACCTGGGACCAACCCAGCGGCGGCCAATTCGCCAGCATCAATCGGCCGGTCTCAGGCGCTACCCACGAGAAGGCCCTCCCAACCGGCGAGCACCCGCTGCAGCTGTACTCCCTGGCCACGCCGAACGGCGTCAAGGTGACGGTGATGCTCGAGGAGCTCCTGGCCCTCGGTCACCAGGGCGCTGAGTACGACGCCTGGCTCATTCGCATCACCGAAGGGGATCAGTTCTCGAGCGGCTTCGTCGAGGTCAATCCGAACTCGAAGATCCCCGCCCTCTTCGACCACAGCACCGACACGCCCACGCGCGTGTTCGAGTCAGGCGCGATCCTGCTCTACCTGGCAGAAAGGTTCGGTGAGTTCCTGCCCCGAGAGGGCGCCGCTCGCACGGAGACGATGAACTGGCTGTTCTGGCAGATGGGCAGTGCGCCGATGCTCGGCGGCGGCTTCGGCCACTTCTACAACTACGCACCGGAGAAGTTCGAGTACCCGATCAATCGCTTCGCCATGGAAGTGAAGCGACAGCTCGACGTGCTGGACCGTTGCCTCGCCCAACGCGAGTACGTCGCTGGCAGTGACTACACGATTGCCGACATGGCCATATGGCCATGGTACGGCGCTCTGGTGCGCGGCCTGCTCTACGACGCGGCGGAGTTCTTACAGGTGCAGGAATACACCCACGTGCAACGTTGGGCGGAGCAGATCGCGGGGCGGCCGGCTGCCCAACGGGGTCGTATGGTGAATCGCACCTGGGGCGAGGCGAGCTCGCAGCTGCATGAGCGACATGCCGCCTCGGATTTCGAGGAGCGTACCCAGGACAAGTTGGGCGGCGAGTAGGCGCTAGCCGGCCGACGCGCGGCGCGCCCCGTCCTCCGTAGGGTCGACCTGCCCTGGCCAGGTGCCTCATCCACTTGCCTACACGAGCTTGCGACGCTAGCACGAAACGCCGCTGCGCGATGCGCCCCCGGCGCACATCCGCCACACTGCGCTCGGCACGACTGGAGGGCGCGACACATGGGATTGCTGGTGGATGGAAAATGGGTGGACCAGTGGTATGACACCAAGTCCACCGGCGGGCGTTTCCAACGCGCCGAGTCGGCCTTTCGCCACTGGGTAACGGCGGATGGCTCGCCCGGCCCGACGGGCGACGGCGACTTCCCCGCGGCCAGCGGCCGCTACCACCTCTACGTCTCCTACGCCTGCCCCTGGGCCCATCGCACCCTCCTCTACCGCGCCCTCAAGGGGCTCACCGCCCACATCGATGTGTCGGTGGTGCATTGGCTCATGCGCAGCGACGGCTGGACCTTCGCCGCGGACGAGGAAGGCCTGGTAGGCGATCGCCTTTCCGGCGCTGCCTTCCTGCGCGAGGTGTACCTTCGCGCGGACCCCACGATGACCGGTCGCGTCACCGTACCGATCCTGTGGGACAAGGTTCGCGACACCCTGGTGTCCAACGAATCCGCGGACATCATCCGCATGCTCGGCAGCGCCTTCGACGGGGTGGGCGCCAACGACCGTGACTTCTACCCGCAAGCCCACCGGGCGGAGATCGACGAGCTCAACGCGCGCATCTACGACACGGTCAACAACGGCGTTTACCGCGCCGGCTTCGCCACCACCCAGGGCGCCTACGAAGAGGCCGTAGGGCCGCTGTTCGACACGCTCGACGCGCTCGACGCTCGCTTGGGCGAGCGGCGCTACCTGCTGGGTGAACAGATCACCGAAGCGGACCTGCGCCTGCTGCCCACGCTGCTGCGCTTCGACCTCGTCTACCACGGGCACTTCAAATGCAACCTGCGCCGCCTCGTGGACTATCCGAACCTGTGGGGCTACACGCGCGACCTCTACCAAACGCCAGGCGTGGCCGACACCTGCAACTTCACCCATGCCAAGCGCCACTACTACGAGAGCCACGCTTCGGTGAACCCCACGGGCGTCGTGCCCGCGGGGCCGCTGATCGATTTCGAGGCCCCCCACGGCCGCGATGGGTAAGGGCGACACGGCCGCGCGACAGCCGCGCGGGAAAGTCATTGCGCTGGGGATGCTGATCGGCATCTCCGCCCTGTCGATCGACATCCTGCTGCCCGCTATTCCCGCCCTGGCCGAGTACTTTCGGATCGGCGAACACGCCGCGCAGTACGTCGTCACCACCTACCTGGCGGGCTTCGCCCTCGGTCAATTGCCGATGGGATTGTTGGCCGACCGCTTCGGCCGGCGCCCGGTGATCGCTGCAGGCGTCAGCGTGTTCATCATCACCGCGCTGATCGGCGCGTTCGCCAGCACGGCGAGCGTCCTGTTCACGGCCCGCTTCGTACAGGGCTTCGCCGGTGCCGTGGGGCCGGTGGTCGCCCGCGCCATCGCTCGCGACCTCGGCGGCCCGGACAAGGGTGCCCGCCTCCTGGCCACCCTGGTCGCCATCCTCGGCCTCGCCCCCCTGCTGGCGCCGCTCCTCGGCGGCGCCATCACCGAGCTGGCAGGTTGGCGCGCGACGCTCCTCGCCATTCCCTGCTATGGCCTGATCACCTTGGTCGCCATCTGGATCCTGGTCCCCGAGAGCCTGCCGCCGCACACGCGGCAGCCGCGCCTGGGCACGCAGCAGGTGATCGATAGCCTGCGCGCCCTTAGCGCCCATCCCGCATCCCGGGTGGCCGTGGCTGTCGCCTGCGTTCCCTACGGTGGCTACCTGGCGATGATCACCAGCGCCTCCACGGTGCTGATCGAGGACTACCACCTCTCCCCCGCCACCTTCGGCGCCGTCTTCGCCCTCGGCGCTGCTGCCTACACGGCCGGCGCCGCCACCTCGCGCCAGCTGATGAACACCCGGCCCGCGCACTGGGTGCTCGCCCTCGGCATCGGCCTGTTCGTGACCAGCGCGGTGCTGATGGCGCTAATCATGATCCTGGGGCCGGCGCCCTTGTGGGCCTTGTGGGGAACGGTCGCCGTCTTCATCTTCGCCGTGAGCCTGACGACGCCGATCGCGACGAGCCTTGCCCTCGCCCCCTTGCCTGGCTCGGCCGGATTTACGGCCGCCCTCATCGGCGCCGGCAGCATGGCGGCGGGCACCCTGGGCTCCTGGCTTGCGGCCACCTTCTACGCGCCCTACGGCCTCAGCATGCTCGGGGTAATGATCGGCAGCTCCGGGGCGACCGTGCTGGCGTACACGGTCGGTCGCGCAACCCTGATGCAGGCGCACGAGGGAACGGCGGCGCCCTAGTGGGCCGCTTCGGTGCCCCGCGTGCGCTCGCGCCACCACAGGGCACCGGCGAGCACGACGAACAGCAACAGGAACGGCGCCCGAGGGGAGCGCCCGCCCCCTCCGCCGCCGGATCGCGCACCAGACGCCAACGCCATTTGGGCGGTGGCATCCTGCGCCCGCTGCGCCGCCACGCCGAGCCACGGCGTCGACGCGGCCACGTAGAACGAGCGGCTCTCCGATCCGTAGGACACCATGTGCCAACCGGCGGCCCGTGCCCAATAGAATCCGCAGGCGCGGCCCAGATCGTCCACCTGCAGCGCGACCCTGACGGAAGCACTAGGGGGGCTTGCTGACACCGTGAGCGGCGCCGTCGGCGCTTCTCGCACACACAGCCTCGCCCGTTCGTCGACGACGGCGCTCCCGGGCAGTTCCAGCATGGGCGCCGTACGCGGTCGGGCCAGCGTGCG
>JBCBZW010000105.1 GCA_039815145.1 Pseudomonadota bacterium | reverse complement strand
CGCCGAGTTCACCTTCACCGCCACGGCGCCGCCCTCGCTCGCAACATCGGCGCCGATGCGCCCGACGACGATCACGCCGTCGGCACTCGGCACCACGCCGGTGCCGCCGTCATGGTAGGACGCCATGATGCTGGCGCGCTCAGTGTTGTCGATCGTCCGCAGTCGGGTCTCCCAGGCACTGCTGCCGTAGATCAGCGTGCCCTTGGCGTCGCTGCCATCGCCGAGGAACCGTGCGACGAGCAGGCCCGCTTCCGTCTCCGGGGCGATGCCGCCGGCCATCCCCGTGGCGTAGAGGCTGCCGTCGGCCGCTTCGGCCACGTCGACGAACTGCGTGGCCCGGCCGGCGTAGGTGGCCGCCCAGGTCACCTGCCCTTGAGCGTCGACCCGCGCCAGGAGCGCGTCGCTGGCGAAAGGCGGCGCGTCGGGCTTGAGCGGGCCGACGAGGGCGAAACCACCATCTGCCAGAGCGGTGGCGCCCAGCCACTGAGAAGAGACATCTACAAAATCATCAGGAACCGTGTATAGCGAGCTCCACAGCGGGTTCCCTAGGTGATCCGAGGCCAACGCGCAGGCTCGTGCCAGGGAGGGGTAGGTGTAGCCGACGAGCAGGAGCACCGGCGCCTGGCCGTCCGCTTCCTGCAGCGTGGCATCTTGCACGCGGCAAGCCGTGCCCAGCTCCTCACCCAGAAGGTCGAATTCCTGGCTCCACAAGAGCGTGCCCAAGCCATCGTAGGCGGCCGCCCAGGCCGTATCGAGGCGAGTGCCAGTGACGTAGAGGGTGCCATCCGCCGCCCCGTGGACGCTGATCGGATCGACCCCCAACGCGAAGCGCAAATCCCACTCGTAGGCACCATCAGCGTCGAACACCGCGAGGCGACTTGGCGCGTGGCTGATTGTTGCCACACGACCGTCCGCCAGCACCGTCACATCCGTGTGCTCCATCTCGCCCGGCGGGTTCTCGATCTGGTCCTCGACGTTGAAGGCCCAGCGTTCCTGCTCACCCGCGGAGCGACCATCGCCGCCCATCATCGGCGTATGCCCCTCCAGGGACTCCTCGCCGGTGAACTCCAGTAGCTCAGCCTGCTGGTCGATCAGGGAGAATCCCAGCAGCTCCATGTCCACTCCGGCGCTCACGGCAGCGTCGTGTCCCAAGTGCCACCAGGGCTCTTGCGTCGGTTGCACGGTGAGGCCGCCGCCCGCCCGTGCGTCGAGGTAGACGCCGGCGCTCACGAGGCAGCGACCCTGGATGTCCGCGCCCGTCCCCACGTTCAGGTTCGCGCGCACGCTCGTGCCGACGCTGAGGTCGGCGGCCGTGTCGTCGAGGAGGCGTGGCGCGGTGAACGCCATGGGCGAGTCGTCGCTGAAGCCTTCTGTGAAGAACTCGCGGCCGGGGTCGCGCCGTGAATCCCAGCCCATCGCGTAGCCGCTGTGAACGCGCTTCTGCAGGCCCACCTCGAGGCCGGCTTGCACGGCGGCATCCAGATGCACGTCGTGGCCGACGTGCAGCGAGAGGGGAACCGTGATCGGCCCCACCATCAGGGGTGGCAGGGGGAAACACATGTCGTAGAGATCGATCGTCTCGCTGAGCGCGGGCACGTCGGTGATCGCGCGCAACGAGGCGGAGAGGCTGAGATCCGCATCCATGGTGGTGTAGAAGCGTCGACTGCCGGGGCGTACGCTCAGCTGCAGCCCGGGGCGCAGGGCGTGAGCCTGCACCTGACCACTCAGCTCGATGCCGTCAGCGAGCACCCGGTTGAAGCGAATACCCTGCACGTTGGTGCTGCGCTCGATGCCGGCTTGCAGTTCGCTGTCGATCTGGTGCTGGCGGGTGCGTCCGTCCTGCGGGGCGATGTCGTGCTCTTCGCCGGTGCAGAAGCTGCCGCGGCGAACCACGGATCCCAAGGGCGCTTGCGGATCACCTTTGTCGCGCAGGAAAAAGTGGTATCGAACAGTGCCTTCTTCGTCGTCGGCCACCTCTGTCGACTCGATGCGCCCGTTGCGCATCCATTGAGGAAACACGCTGTCCGGCACATGCTCGTCGAACAGTCGCTCCATCACCCACCAGGTCTCGGGGTCTGAAGAACCAAAGCGCGCGCTGATCGACCCACCTTGACCAGGCGTTAGGTATTCGAAGCGCACACGCTCGTGATCATCCAGCCCGCGCTCGTCCAACGCCGGATAGAAGAAGCCCACTGGATTACCGTCGGCATCGGCGGCGGTCACCTCACCCTGTACACCACTGTCGAAGATCCCCGATAGGTAGCCGATCTTGTTCCCGTGCGAGGCTTCGATCTTCTCCGCCGCGTGCACGGTGAGCGCAAGCCCCCTCGACGCCACCGTATCGGCAAACGCCGCCACCTGTGCGTCCGGCAACACCACCGTCATCGTGCCCTGCGCGGCGCCCGTCGCCCCCGGGGCGATCGGCCCCGTGGTGAGCGGCGAGGCCATCGGGTGGTCGAGCTGGAGGTCGAACTGCGTGGCCGCCGGCCACGCCTCGGTGCGGAGGAAGTCGCCGCCGCTGCGGTTGCGCAGGGCACCGCCGATCACGACGGCCGTGAGCCCGTCGCCCAGGGCCGTCTGCCCCTCCACGACGAGCTGGCGCGGGCGCAGCTCGTGGGCGTAGTCGATGATGCCGAAGCAACGGCTTTCGATGTCCTGGGCGCCCGCGGGCTGCCACAGCAAGAGGGTGAGGAGACAGGAGACACCGGCGAGCGAGAACGGAGGAATCAGGCGACACATGGCGCGAACCTCTGGCGTACGTGGGTGGCACGAGGAGTTCGCCGCGGGGGCCATGGATCTGACATGGCGAGTTGGGTCACGCCGGCATCGCACGTAAAGTGCGCCCATGACCCGACAGGAAAAAGCCGGGCGCATCCTCGGCCAACTCGAAGCGCTCTACCCCGAGACCCCCGTCCCCCTCGACCACACGGACCCCTTCTCCCTGCTGGTCGCCGTGCTGCTGTCGGCGCAAACGACGGACGCTCGGGTGAACATCGTGACGCCCGACCTCTTCGCCAAGGCAAGCACGCCGGAGGCGATGGCGAAGCTGGATGTGAGCGAAATCCTGGCGTCGATCCGCACCTGCGGCCTGGCGCCCACCAAGGCCAAGAACATCCGCCGCCTCGCCGAAATCCTGGTGGAGGAACACGGCGGCGTAGTGCCCGACACGCTGGAAGCGTTGGAAGCGTTACCTGGCGTCGGTCACAAGACGGCGAGCGTGGTGGTGGCGCAGGCCTTCGGTGAGCCGGCGTTTCCCGTCGACACGCACATCCATCGCCTGGCGGCCCGCTGGGGGCTTTCCAAGGGTACGACCGTAGAGCGCACCGAGAAGGATCTGAAGGCCGTATTCCCGCAGGAGACCTGGTCCAAGGTGCATCTGCAGATCATCTTCTTCGGCCGCGAGTACTGCCCGGCCCGTTTCCACGACCTCAGCACCTGCCCGATCTGCTCCTGGGCGGCCACCAAGAAGCGCGCCCTGGAGGAGCGCCGGCGCGACGACGCTGCGCGCAAGCGCCCGAAGAAGGCGGGCTAGCGCGTCGAGGTGGGCTGCTCCAGCTCACCGATCGCTTCGGTGATGCTCTCGAGGCGTTTCTCCAACAGGGCCTGCGCGTCCAGCAGGCCCTGGTTGTAGTAGTAGGGCCCAAGCTCGCGGGTGAGGAAGTCGAGCAGGAATTCGGCGGCGAACTGGTCCAGCGTCTGGTCGAGCTCGCTCTCCATGTAGTCCTGCAGGCGAACGACGAGTTGCGCTCGGTCCGTCTTCGAGAGCTCGATCATCGCTGGGGCTCCTTCATCGGTTTGTATCCTTAGGTAAGGGGCACGTGAAAGGCGTATCCCTACAACGGTCGTTCCCGGCCCCGAAGACTCGCGATACTAACTGAGGCACTCGATGGCACGACACTCGGAGCCCACTTCAGCGCACGGAGCAAGTCGCGCAAAGCACCCTCTCGCCGACTGCCCATGCAAGAGTGGCACCGCAAATCTGCCGTCAATTTATTGACGCATCAGTAGCAGCTGGTAGCCTCGCAATTGAGCACCAGTCGGCGACCTAAGGCATCCCCCTTAAGGCACTATCCCTAACTAACGATGACAATTGGTGAATCGGCCACTTTGTCGCGAGACATCCGCCTCACTGAATAGTATCGTTAATGCCTAGAGGGAGATGAAAGCGGCGCCCAACAAGCCGTTACGCACTTCCCGCACTTATCCCCCACGTACAGACGCTGGGCAGGCGCCCGCCTTCAGGGCGATTCGAGAGGAGTGATTCGGTGTTCCGTAAGCAGACCCTGGTGGCCATCGCCACTGCCACCCTGGCGCTCAGCGCCGCCACCACGTCGCACGCCACGCTGATCGAAGTGGAATTCCAGGGATTCGAGTCGGGCGCCCGCGGCGGCCGCGTATTCGGACCCGATGGCAATGGACAGCAGCGTCGCGTCGCGGCAGGTCAGTTCAACTTTGACGTCATCAACGATCCGAGCAACGACTTCGCCGGATCGCAGATGCTTGCCTTCTGCATCGACATCACCAACTGGCTCGTCACCAACCGCCCGGTCACCTACGACTTCAACGTGGCGGGCTCCACCGGCTACCTCGATGGCCAGCAGCTCGCTAACGTCTCCTGGCTCTACGACAACTACGCCGACACCCTCGGCAGCGCCACCCAGGACGCCGCCTTTCAACTGGCGCTGTGGGAGATCGTGCATGACGGTGCGGCAGGCTTCAGCCTGTTCAATGGCGCCGGTGCCGGTGAGCTCTGGGCCAGCGGCTTCGGCGGCGCACGCAACATCGCCGAGAGTTGGTTGAGCGCGTTGACTTTGGCGTCGCCCACCGCCGGGTACACCTCGTCGCTGTTCGATCTCTACGTGCTGCTGCCGGACAACCCGACCACCAACCAGACCCTCATCGTCGCCCGCCGCATCAGCGAGCCGGCGGTCCTCACCCTCTTCGGGCTCGGTCTGATCGGCATCGGCGTGAGCAGAGTCCGCCGCCACACCGCCGCCTAAGCCCCCACCTGCCCGGCCGTCCGTGAGCGACGGCCCGCAAGAAACGACGGCGCCCCGGTCGAGATGACCGGGGCGCCGTTTTTTTGCGGCGGGTTCCCGCGAGGCCACCCGAGCCGCTTCCAGTCTGCCTGAGGTTTTGGCGCTAATTGATTGAAATAAATGCGAGGCGTATGCTCCTGACAGCACGCATAGCCACCGGAAAGGCCGATGTATCAGGAGTTCTTTCGGCTGCACGAATCACCGTTCAGCCTGGACCCCGACCCGCGTTTTCTCTACCTCAGCCCCGCGCACGCCACCGCCAGAGCCTATCTGGACTACACGGTGGAGAGCCGCGACGGCATGGTGGTGCTCACCGGCCACGCCGGCTGCGGCAAGTCGATTCTGGTCGCCGACCTGTGCCGTCGGGTCGATAGCGCGGACATCCTGCTGCTCGACCAAACCCAGCTCGATTCCCACGAACTCCTGCAGACGCTGCTCCTCGCCCTAGGCCAGGAAAGCCAGGGCGACCGACCGCAGCTCCACGCCCGCCTGCGCGACACCCTGTGCGAACGCATCAACCAGGGTCGACGGACCACCCTGGTCGTCGACGAGGCCCAGCACCTCTCCTGGGAGGCCCTCGAGACCCTGCGCATGATCGCCGACCAACAGGACCAGGGCCGGCGCCTGCTGGCCGTGATCCTGGTCGGCCAGCTCGGCCTCGCGCGCACGCTGAAGAGCGAAGGCCTCGAGCAATTCCGCCAGCGAATTCGCCTCTTCTACACGCTCGAGCCCCTCGCCCGGCAGGAGATTCGGCGCTACATCGAACATCGCCTCGCCGTGGCCGGCGGCCACCACGACGTGATCATCTCGCCACGGGCGCTCAAGATCATCAAGCGCTACACCGGTGGAATCCCGCGACTAATCAATACCTTAATGGACATGGTGCTGACCGCGGCGGCGCTCGAGCGCACGCGCATGATCAGCGCCCGCCTGGTGCAGGAAGCCGCTCGGGAGCTGCAGTGGGAGCCCTTCTTCCTGCGCCACGGGCGCCTGTTCTTCGGCGACCGCGCCCGCGAACTCGGCCGCTGGACCCAGGCCACCGCCACCACGCTCAAGCCCTGGGCTAGGAAGCTGCGCGCCGGTGCCGGCACCCTCTTCTCCAGCCTGCGCCAACGCGGCAGCCAAGTGGTGGAACGCGTGCCCGCCCAGTGGATGGCAGGCCTCGGCGGTGCCGCCCTGGTATTGGTGCCCGCCGCCCTACTGCTGCCGATGTGGTTGAGGCAGAGCCAGATCGAGGAGCGCCGGGAGCTGCCACTGGCGCAGGTGACGGTCGAGGCACCCACCCCCGCGGAGCCGATCCTCGGACGCACGCTCGCACCCATCAAGAAGACCGCGATCAGGCCCGCCCGACGCAGTTCGGCCGCACCGCTCGCGGCCGCGCCGGTCGCCCTGTTGCCCGCCGCGTCGACCCCGGTCCGCCGCGCGCCGCCGCCCGCGGCCGCATCCACCGCACCCCGCGTCGCGGCGGATCGCAGTCGACGCGTCGCTGCGGCCCCCAGCGAACCGGCGCTATCGCTGACCGCGCCCCCACCCACGACCGACGCCGCTGTCCGGGATGCGCGTTGGCTCCTGTCGCAACCCGCTGAGGCCTACTCGGTGCAGCTCTTCGCGGCCAGCTCACCTGAGGGCATCCGACGATTCCTCGACGAGCACGGCCAGGGATTCCGCGGCGATCGCGAACTCGCCGCCTTCACCGCCGACCGCGAGGGCAGCCCGTGGCACGTGCTGGTGCTCGCCACCTATCCCACCTATTCGGACACGCGGGCGGCGATCAGCAAGCTGCCCGCCTCGCTGCGCAAGCACCAGCCCTGGGTGCGGCGGATCGCCGTGATCCACGAGGCCATCCGCGACGACACCCGCCAGGCGAACACGGCGGCGAGTGCCGAAGAACAGCTGGTCGCCGGCGCGGCCGCCGACGCGACCCAGCGATAGGCGCCAGCCTCAGGAGGCGAACATCGCCACGGCGAACTGGTAGGCCTCGCCCAGCACCCCAAAGCCCGCGATCACCAGACCCAAGGTGCCCACGGCACGGTCTTTGGCGAAGCTGACCACGAACCTGATCGACGCCGTGATCAGCGCCGTCGCACCCAACACGGGCAAGTACACCCACAAGACGACGCGATCGAAGATCAGTCGCGGCGCCTCGAGATCACTGAGCGTCGGCACGGACTCGATGCCTCGCAGCACTATCGCGCCGATCAACGCGAGCACCACCAGCGCCACCATCGTCACGTGCAGCACCGCGGGCATCGGCACGTGGAATCGCTCCCAGACGGTCAGTCGAGCCAGACGCGGATGCGCTTCCCGCCACCCCAGATCGCTACGCACCACCGCGTCGTGAAGGCCGACCAGGCGTAGGTTCAGCCATTGCGTGAGGGAGGCGAATCGCACCTCGATCGCGGCCAGCAGCAAACCGATCACTTCTAAAGGCAGGGTGACGAACTGCAAGCGATCAGCGATTTCGGGGGACAACCACGCCAAGGGACTCTCCTTGTAGGAAGGGGCCGACGGGCGCGGGGGTAGGCGCGCCTTCGGCTATGCCAGACGCAGTCTACGGGGAAATAAGGAGGGGCCCGCGAGGACTTCCTGCGGACCCCTGTCGACACGCCCCCAAGCGTGGTGAATGCTGGTTTTCGGAGGCGCTCGAGTTCGGTGGCTAGGTTAGGACGCCGAGGCGAGCTCCCGGGCCCGCTGCGGCCCGGCGCGGCGGCGCTGCATCCGTGCCCAGTACACGCAGGCCGGGCAGGTCTCATCGTAGGTATGGTGCTTGTGATGGGCCGTGCACCAGGCGAGGGCGGGCTTCGATTGGGTCGGTTCGTCCGTGACCGCGCTGTCCTCGCTCACCGCAACGGCCGAAAGTGCCTGTTCCATGTCATGGGGTCCTGGAGTGACGTGGCCGCCAACGGGCCACCCACTACTCATATGCGTAGTTCGGCGCGAATTTATGTCATCGCCCCATGATTTTTTTCGCCGGAGCCGAATTCCGGCCGCTTAGGGGCCCAGAACACAGCTTCGCGTCGCGCGGGCGATGAGGCGTTCGCCGCCGCTGTCCACCCCGAACCAGAGGGTGCCGCCCGCCAAGGCGAGGCCGCCCCAGCTGTTCACCGAGAACGCCTCCCCCTGATCGCCGCTCTGGTAGGCGGCGAGGGCGACGCCACTGCGGTGCCAGGCGCCTGGCGGGAAGCCGAGGGCCGTCAGGGTGTCCGCCGCGAACACCCCGTCGGCGCTGAGCCGCAGGCAGTCCAGGGTCTCTCCGTCCGGGGCTCGCAAGGCGTAGATCTGCTCGCCCTGCGCCGCCGATCCTGGCCCCCCTAGATGCGGCGACAGCTCGTCGAAGGACACCTCGCACTCAGGATCCTCCAGCCCAGAGAAGCCGAGCCGTAAGCCGAGGGACGAGACGAAGGCCCCGATGAGACGGCCGTTCGCTGCCAGCTCGGCGCCGCCCCAGGTGAAGGTGTTGCCGTTCGCGTCGTTCTGGTGCGCCGTGTAGGCCGGGCCCCGCTGGGCCCAGATGCCAGCCGGGAGCATCAGAGAGGAGTCCGCGGCGAAGCTGCCGTCGGTGGCGAAGCGCAGGCAGTCTTCGACGCCGGCGTTCTGGTAGGCGATGCGATACACCGTGCCCGCCAGGTCTGCCTGGGCGGCAGACGCTATCGAGCACAGGGTTGCCAACAACAGGGATTGGAAGCGCATACCTGCTCCCTTCGAGACACGGGTTGCCGCCGGGCGCACAGCCTAGAACGAAATGGGTGTCGGCCGCGACCGCTGGCGCTAGGGCTCCCAGACCTCGTAGCCCCTCGCCTTCAAGCGGGCGAGCAGGCCGTCTTCGCGCAGGAGTTCGATGATATCGAGGATAGCGAAGGTGCTCGCGTTGTCGGCCAGCGCCTGTTCCGCCGCCGTCAACCAGCGCGTTTCCAGTTCCGCCCGCACCTCTTCGATGGTGCCGAGTTCCGAACTCTCGCGTAGCAGTCGCAGGCACGCGTCCGCCTCATCGCCCGGCAATGGGATATTCCGGAACTCGTCGACGTAGCCCTGCGCCCAGGCGTTCGCACGGCTCTTCATCGCCTCCAGATCAGACTCCATGCGCTGCAACTGCGCCTCGAAGCAGGCGAGCTCCTGCTCCTGGGAAAGGCTCTCGAAAAGCCGGTCCGCGCGCCCCGCCAGCTTCTTGAAGGAGCCCTTCAGCGGGAGCGTGTACTCGATGCGCGTCTCCTCGAGCTGCTTCTGGCGCTTGATCAGGCGCCTAAGGGGTTTGGTCACCTGGCGGCCGCCGACGAGGCCCACTTCGCCCTGGATGCGCTCGGTCAGGCGCGTGCCCGCGACGAAGGGGCGGTCGCGCTCCGGGCCGTCGTCGCGGGGGAGGTAGCGCTCGCGCAGGGCGTCGTAGCGGGCGTAGAGCTCGGGCGAGACGACTTCGTCGAGGGTCTGGCCGTCGGGGTTGCGGGTGAGGCGCTTGGCGAGACGTCGACCGCGGAAGATGTTGATCGGGTTCAGCATCACGCCGATGGAGAAGTCCGCGTCCACCTCGGGCGCGAAGATCACCTCCTGGCTGTCGGCGAGCACGGCGGCGACGCGGTCGGACTCCCAGATCATGCCGTCCGGGACCGGGGAGAAGGTGGGGAAAATGTAGAGGCGGTTGTCGCCGTTGCTCACACGCCAGAGGGGTGGGCCGGGTTGGCGGCCGGTGACCACGACGACTTCCAGGGCGTTGTCGACTGACTGCGCCCACGCGAGTGGCGCGAGCACGATCAAGGCGAGCGCCATGCCGGCGTGCCTCATCGACAGGGGGCGCTCAGCGCGCCGCGACGACGTGGGCGACCATCGCTTGGCCGCAGAAACCTGAAACCTCAACAAGTGCGCTCCTTAGGTCTACGGTTGCACTACAGATCGATCACTATGGGCGCCAACACACGCTCGCAACTCCCCTGCACACTCGATGCGTTGACAAAGCGAGTGCCGTGTCGCCTTAACTCTCCCCGACTCTCGTGCACATGCCCGAAGCAATGCAGCGCGGGACGGACGCGCTGTACCGCGCGATGCAACGCTTCGCATCCAAAGGCACTCCCGCAGCTCGCCACGTCAATAATTCCACTAGGTGGCGTGTGCGTTATGAGCACATCGGTGCGCGACGGGATCCTCGCCCATTTCTCGCTCAAAGCCGTTTCATCAGCATAAAACGCGTGCCCGTCGAGAAAGGGCACCCAGGGTGCGCCCCAAAAGCAGATACCTGCGTGGATGTAAGAAGCGTCCTGGAGGTAGACCGCGTGTCGGAAGGGTTGTTCGCCACGCGCCAGTGCGGTTTCCACGGGGAAGTCGTGGTTGCCACCAGTACACAAGATCACATCGAAAGCCTGGCGCGCGAACCAGCTATCGAGTGCTTGCAGCGTGCATGCCTGCTCATCGAACAGATCGAACATGTCTCCGCAGTGGATGAGCACATTGCCCTGCAAGGGAGTGAACTGCTCGTGGAGAGCATGCGTGTCGCTGATGATCACGAGTCTCAAGGTGGGAGGATCTCCTGACGTGTCGGGTTGGCTACTCGACGCCTTCCACGGCTCCGTGGAAGGGCAATGTCGACTCGTATCTCGAGGATCTTCCCAAGGATGCCCCGAGCGCCCCTGGCGTCGCCTCCTCCAGCCTCACGCGACCGCTCAGGTGTCGATCTACACCCTGGTTCCCCCGGCCACCACCCCGAAAAAACGTGAACATCTGCGGCCGTGAATCCCCTGGAATCCAATTTCCATGCTCACTTCAACCACTTGGCCGATTAACACGTATAATCCGTCCAGCGCGAGAGGGGGCACCCCCGCGAGCACGCCCCAGCCACACCCTGGCCGGCGCCCGCCGCCCCACTCAGTGCTACGCTCGCGTGCCCAAGCAGCCGGCATTTGGTTCGTCAGGAGGACTTATTGTTAGTCTCCTGTTGCCGACATATATGCTTCGGAGCGCGAATTACCGACGTTACGGGTCATGAAACGTATGAAAGTAAGCAAAGGCGAGCTTGAGCTCGGTAGATTTCGAGTCCCCTACCGGGTCTACGGCACTGCTCAAAAAACGATCGTTTGCATCAGTGGTGCCAAGCAAACCATGGCAGCCTGGCGGTCATTCGTACGACATTTCGTGCACCAATTTTCCGTGGTCGTGTTCGATCTGCCCGGTCAGGGGCGCTGCGAGATCCTCCATGGCTCGCCGAGCATCACCTTCGATGAGCAGGTCGACGTGCTCCACGGGGTGGTTGACGCCACCAACCAGGGCGATCGCGTACACCTGGCGGCAGCTTCTTGGGGCACGATCATCTCCGTGGCCCTCGCAGCTAAGCACCCGGAGCTGATCGACAAGATGCTCTTGGGCAGCTTCGGGGCGAAGCCGAGCCGAGCCGTGATCGAGGTGATCCGGGCGGGCAAGGAGCTGTTCCACGCCGGCCGCCAGGAAGAGATTGCGCCGCTCATGATCGAGACCTTCGGCCAGTTCATCCCAGAGACGCACAAGAAGCAGATGCGCGATCAGTTCAGCACCATGAGCCACGAGCAGCTGATCAGCTTCTACGAGCACTGCGAGTTCGTGGAGAAGTCCAAGGACATCCGCGATTTCATCGACCTGAGCCGGATCAAAGCGACCACCCTGATCGTGGCGGGCGAGCACGACGCGATCCTGGATCACGACGACGTGGCGGACGCCTCCAAGCGCATCCCGGACTGCGAGCTGCGGGTGATCCCGGGCGCGGGTCACTTCCTGCACTGGGAGCGCGCGGACATCCTGAACACTTACAGCGAGTTCCTCGCGGCCTAGCGCGGCCGGCGCCGGACTCCTCCAGGGCCCAGGGCGGGCGAACGGGCGAGCAACACCGATGGACCTGCGCGACGTCGACCGGGTGAGCGCCATCGAGTCGGACGCCTTCCGGCGCGACTATCTCAAGCCGCTCAAACCCCTGATCATCGAGGACATGGCCAAATCGTGGCCGGCCACGGGCAAGTGGACGCCCGAGTTCTTCCAGTCCCGCTTCCCGGACAAGCAGGTCAAGGTGTTCGACGCGAGCTTCGTCGATGCGGGCAAGAACTACATGGCCCAGGCCAAGCGCCTGCCCATGCGCGACTACATCGACCAGGTCATGCACACCTCGCAGGACCTGCGCATGTTTCTCTACAACATCAAGACGGAGATCCCGGAGCTGGTGGAGGACATCCAGATCCCGGACCTCGTGGACGGCATCTCCCGCCAGTTTCTATTCATGTTCTTCGGGTGCAAGGGCTCGGTCACCCAGATGCACTTCGACATCGACATGTCCCACGTCTTCCACACGGCGGTCTTCGGCCGCAAGACGGTGACCCTCCTGCCCTACGAGCAGGGCCCGAACCTGCACCGCTACCCCTTCACCTGCCGCAGCTACGTAGACGTGCACACCCCGGACTACGAGGCCTTCCCACGCTTGAAGGACGCACAGGGCTACCGTCTGCAGCTCCAGCCTGGGGAGACGCTCTACATCCCGAGCGGCTACTGGCACCACTTCGTGTACGACGAGGCGAGCTGCTCGATCTCCCTGCGCTCGGGGGCGTCGGACATGCGCAGCCGGCTGCTCGGTCTGTACAACCTGCTGGTCATGCAGAGCGTCGACCGGGTGATGAACATCCTCTGGCCCAAGGGATGGTTCGAGTGGAAGCAGCAACAGGCGTTGGTCCAGCCCTAGCACCCGAGGGCTCTCGCCCCACCGCCCGGAACGCCGCCCATTTCGGAACTCGCCGCACTGTCTCGAGGTCCACGAGATAACAGCCTGCTCGCACGCCACGTCCGGAGACGCCCAATGCCCAGCCCTCAGCGCGCCTACGTCCGACAGGGCGTCAGCCTTACCTGGCTCACCTTGCTCGGCCTCACCGCACTGACCAGTACTGCCGCTGTCGGCAGCCACGGCATCGACGCCCAACCCGCCTCGCCGGAACTAGGCCGCGTGCCCGTCTCCGCCCAGTTTCGCTTCCCCGACGACTTCATCCCTCGCTCCCAGTCCACCGACATCATCTGTCAGGTGATCGTGGGGCGGCGCGGCGACGTGGGCGCGCGCAAGTGCTCGCAGCACGGAGGCACGGATCGCCTGCGCTTCTGGTTGCGCAACGAGATCCTCCACCGCCTGAAGCGGGCGCGCTTTCGCCCGGCGGTGATCGAGGGGGAGCGCGTCGCCGTCTCCATGGCCTTCCGGGCCCGCGTCGACTGCGACTCGCGGGGTCGTTGCGGCGTGGCCGTCTACCCGAACACGGGGCTGCACAAGCGCGAACTCGGCGACGACTACTACAGCCCGCAGGAGGTCCTCGCCGAGGGCGACACCTGGTACGACCGCCTGGTAGCGAGCGAGGAGTGCGACCTGGGCAAGGCGGAGGCGTGCAAGGACCTCGATGCGTTCGCCTTCGGCGCCTCCGTGCAGGTGGCCACGGACGGGCTGGTGACCGGCGTCGGCATGGTGAAGGGCGTCGAGCCGGGGGACTTCCCGGTGGCCGCGGCCCTGGAGTACCTGGTGGAGTCCCAGTACATCCCGGCCCAGGAACGCGACGGCGCGGCGATGGCACTGCTGGTCCATACGCCAACCCTGCACAAGCGCGGCAGCCGCTACTTCCCGCGCAATCAGTGCCGCAAGGGCGACGCGCTCGGCTCTCGCCTCAAGCGCGACTGCTACACCATGCAGGAGATGGCGGCCTATCGCCCGGAGGACGAGAGCGGGTTCATCGAAGAGCTCTCGTTCTGGTTGGGGCAGCCGGGGCAGTAGCGCCGAGGCGCCACCCTAACGGCGATCAAAGGCGCGCACTCATCTGACTCGACGACGCGCAAGGAAGCACAGGGGCATTCGCACGTGGAGAAGGGAATCCAAACCAACCTGCGCGAGGCGGTCGAGTTGATCGGCATCGCCGCTGTGGTGATCTCACTGCTGCTGTTGGCCTATGAAGTCCGCCAATCCAACCGAATCGCCCAAGCGACCACCACCTACGAGATCGGTCGCGACGTCAACCTGTTCAACGAGCTCGGCTACTCCGACCCCGCCTTCGCGGCGCTGCTGGTCGAGCTTCGCAAGCCCGACTTCGCTCCCACCGAGGTACAGGCCATGCAGGTGCGCCTGCTGGCCAACCGCTTCCTCAACATCTGGACGATTCAGGAGAACGCCTATCGCAACGGACTGCTGTCCGATCAGCAGTTCGCCCTGACCCGAACCGACGTGACGACGGTGCTCGAGGCGTTCCCCGCGTTGATCGACTACTGGGGCTACGTGCTGCGCGACCAACCGGGGCTGAGCGATTTCGAGGTCTTGGGCCCCATCATCGAGGCGATTCGTACGCCGACACGATGAGCTACCGATCTGTCGGCGGGCGCTGATCCAGAACACGACGGCGCCGGCGGAGCACTTCGATCCGGGCCGACGAGCCCCTGCAATCGTCGTCGAGAAACCTTACATCGCGCCGCCAGTCGCCTCTGCCGCGAAAGGCAAACCCATACAAATCAGCCGCCTAGAGACGATGGCGCGGGATTTGCTACGTTTCTTTAGCACTCCCGATAATGGATTTCTCTGGGGACAACTACGATGAACAACAAGTCGACGCTCCTGCGAGCGACCCTGGCCCTCACCGCGTTCCTCGCCGCTGCGAGCGCGTCCGCGATGCCGGTCAACTTCAATTTTGCCGACGGCGGTGGTAACCGCGACGTCGGCAGCCTGCTGACGCTGACCGAGGGCGCGCTGACCGTGTCGGTCACGGCCACGGGTTCCTCCCTGCACCAGAACGGCGACTTCGGCCTGGGTGTGAGCGGTGGCCCCGGCGGTAACCGCGTCGCGGCCTTCAACGACGGCAGCCTGGACGAGGCGCTGATCTTCGAGTTCTCCCCCACGGCGGTGAGCCTGTTGGAGACCGTCGCCTTCGAGCGCGGCGGTGGCGGTAACAGCACCTTCGAGCTGTTCGTGGACGGCGCTAGCCAGGGCACCTACGACATCGGCGGTGGTCCGGCCAACACGCAGGAGATCATCGACTTCACCGCTCTGGGCCTGTTCGGCACGATCTACGAGTTCCGCGCCGTGGCACCGGGTAACGGCTTCCGCATCTCTGAGCTAACGGTGGCTCGCGTGGCGGAGCCCGGCACCCTGGCGCTCGCCTCGCTGGGCCTGCTGGGCCTGGGCTTGGCCAGCCGCCGTCGTCGCCAGACGGTCGTCGTTCGCTAAACCAAGATGAGCACTGCGGGCTCGCCCGCAGCCAAGCTCGCGAAAAGCCCATGCGTGACCGCATGGGCTTTTTTTATGGCAGCTCGCGAAACGCGCCGCCGCGGACCAACCCGCTCGAGCGCCGGAAGTGGATGGCGCACACCCGCTGCGCATGGGATAAGCCACGCGTTATGTGAGCAGCTGCCCAAATCGCCCCGTTTTCCCTAATAGCTGCCGATCTGCGGCCGACAGTCCCGGAAAGCCAACGCACTATCAGGGGGCACTCCATGGACATCGCAGGCATCAGCGCAGCCGGTCTCTTCGAGTCCGCCACTTCGGCGCAGTCACTCGCGCTCAAGCAGTCATCCGCGCCGCCGCCAGCGCAAACCGATACCTCGGAAGGCGCCGGCAGCGATGCTGGCCGCGAGCGGGGCCGTGGTCGCCCGCGCGGCCTGGCCCTGGGTGCGCTGCGCCAGGAGATTCGCGCGATCCTGCGCGAGCAGTTCTCGCTGCGCTCGATCGTCGAGCGCTATGGAAGTGCCGCCGAGCCCTCGGTGGAGCAGACCGTCGGGGATGCCCTGGCGGGCGCGGGCGCCCTGGCCAACGACTCTCCCCTGACCGCTGGCGATGAGCTTCGCCAGCTGCGCGAAGAGCTCGCAGGCCGCAGCGACAGCCTACGCGCCCTCGCCGAAGACGACGGCGCCCTGAACGACCTCGATCAGGCCATCGCCCGCATCGACAGCGGTCTCGCCACGGCGCAGGACGACGCCGCTCGAAACGTCGAATCCAGCGCCTCCGTGCTCTCCGCGGAGTCGACCCTGAGTCAACGCTCCACCATCCGCGTCCGCACGCAGGAAGGCGACCTGGTGCGCCTCGATCTGCGCCGTCGCGAGAGCCTAGTGGCCAGCGACGTCTCGGTGCAGTCCGAGAACGGCGCCTTCTCCTCCACGGAGGTCGAGGTCTCCAGCCGTTCACGCCTGGTGTTTTCCGTGCGCGGAGATCTCAACGACGCCGAACTGGAAGCGATCCGCAACGTCTTCTCCCAGGCAGAGACGGTTGCTGACGACTTCTTCGGCGGTGACCTGCAGGCCGCCTTCGAGGCGTCATCGGCGTTGAGCTTCGACACAGAACAGCTCTCCGCGGTGAGCCTGAAGTTCCGCGAGCGCTTGAGCACGGAGGTAGCCTACGGCGAGGTGAGCGTGACGCGACCAGTCCCCGAGCCGAAGATCCAGCCGGCGCAAGAGCAGTTGCTACCCGTACCCCCGCAAACCGACGCGCAAGCGCCCGCCCCTGCGGACGAGACCATCACACCCGAGGCCACAGAGGTGCTCGCCCCGCAGGCACCGGTGGACGACGAACAGGACGCGCCCACCGCGATCGACCGCGGCGGCCTCGCGGCGCAGCTGTCGAACTTCCTGCGTCAGACCTTGGAGGGCTTCTCCAACGGCACGGGGGATCAACGCTTCTTCTTCTCCAATGCGTTCAAGTTGGAGGTGCTGAAAGCGGTGATCGAGGTGGCGGCGCCGCCGGGTGAAACGGAGACGGTGGAGGCTGCCCTCGGCGAGATCGACGACCCTGAGGAAGTGGCCGCGTAACGCGCACGCTTCCCCCCGGCTCACGGCGCGCAGACTTGTTTCCGCTGCGCGCTGAGGCGAGCATGAGGAGCGCTGCGCGTCACCCCGCTGGAGGTGCCGCCAGCCCGCCACTGGCAAGCTCCTCAGCGAGGGAAACCGCATGGCCGACTCCGCGCCCCCCTGGCACAGCACCGCGTGCATCCTCTGTTCCATCAATTGCGGCGTCAACGTGCAGACCGATGGTGAGCGCCGCATCACCAAGGTCGTCGGCGACAAGGCGCACCCGGTCTCACAGGGCTACGTCTGCGAGAAGGCCCAACGCCTCGACTACTACCAGAACGGCGCGGATCGCCTGCACTCGCCGATGCGTCGACGCGCCGACGGCACCTACGAGGCCGTCACCTGGGACACGGCGATCGCTGAGATCACCGAGCGCATGCTGGCCGTGCGCGATCGCCACGGCGGCGACAAGATCCTCTTCTACGGCGGCGGCGGCCAGGGCAATCATCTCGGTGGCACCTACGTAGACTCCTGGCTCAAAGCGCTGGGGGTACGCTATCGCTCGAACGCCCTCGCGCAGGAGAAGACGGGCGAGTTCTGGGTCGCTGGCAAGATGATCGGCGCCGGCACCCACGGCGACTTCGAGCATTGCGAAGTGGCCGTCTTCCTCGGCAAGAACCCCTGGCAGTCACACGGCTTCGCCCGCGCCCGCGCGGTGATCCGCAACATTGCTAAGAATCGTGATCGCTGCCTGATCGTGATCGATCCGCGGCGTAGCGAAACGGCCGCCAAGGCCGACTACCACCTGGCCGTGAAGCCCGGCACCGATGCCTGGCTCCTAGCCGCGATGCTCGGCACCCTGCTGCGCAAGGACTGGATCAAGCGCGAGTGGATCGAGCGCCACACGATCGGCTTCGAGGCGGTCGAGCAGACCCTGTCACGGATCGACGTGTCCGCCTGCGCGAAGACCTGCGGCATCGACGAAGCGCTCATCGAAGCGGTGACCGAACGTATCGCGCGGGCGTCGAGCGTGTCCTTCTTCGAAGACCTCGGCGTGCAGATGTCGATCCACTCGACGCTCGTGAGCTACCTGGAACGCCTGGTCTGGCTCACCACGGG
>JBCBZW010000104.1 GCA_039815145.1 Pseudomonadota bacterium | reverse complement strand
GCCCGGCTGGGCCGTAGTCATCGCCGACTCCTTCCACGCGGCCAACCGCGCGGCCTCCTTGATCGACATCGAGTGGGAAGCGGGCGAGACCGCCAGCGTTTCCGAAGAGGACATCCTCGCCGAAGGCCGCAAGGTGATCGGCGATGCGAGCAAGGGCGCCCTGGTGTGGAACGACGAGGGCGTCGACGAGGCCTTCGCGAGCGCCGACAGCACCCTAGAGGCGGAGTACACCACCCACAGTGTGCTGCACTTCCAGCTCGAACCCCTGAACGCCCTCGCGTACCAGCGCGAGGACGGCGCCTGGGAACTGCACACGGGCAACCAGTGGCAAAATCTCATCCTGCCGACCCTGGCCCAGGCCCTGGGGACAGAGGAGAGCAAGCTCAACCTGCGCACGTACCTGCTGGGCGGTGGCTTCGGCCGTCGTCTGAACGGCGACTACATCGTGCCCGCAGCGCTGGCCTCCAAGGCCCTCGGCGGCAAGCCCGTGAAGCTGGTGTTCACCCGCGAGGACGATTCGCGCTTCGACTCCATGCGCTCGGCCTCCAACCAGAAGCTGCGCATGGCCTTCGACGGCGAGGGCAAGGTGAGCGCCATGGAGCACCACGCCGTGGCCGGGTGGCCGACGCTGGTGATGGCGCCCTTCTTCATGCCCAAGGGCGCCAACGACGTGGCCTACGATCCCTTCTCGATCAGCGGCGCCGACCATTGGTACACCGTGGGCCCGCACCGCGTGCGCGCGGCGACGAACGAACTCGCTAACGCCACCTTCCGTCCCGGCTGGCTGCGCTCCGTCGGCCCCGGTTGGACCAACTGGGCGCTGGAGAGCTTCATCGACGAGGCGGCGCACAAGCTCGGCGTGGACCCGATCGATTTCCGCTTGTCGATGCTGACGGGCGAGGGCCGTAACGCCGGCGAGGCACCCAACTCCGTGGGTGGCGCCAAGCGTCAGGCCGCGGTGCTGCGCGAGGTGCGCAAGCTCTCCCGCTGGGGTCGCGAGCGCCTGCCTGCTGACACGGGCGTCGGTGTTGCCACCTCCTTCGGCCAGGAGCGCAACATGCCCACCTGGACGGCCTGTGTCGCCCGCGTGAAGGTGGACCGTGACAGCGGCGAGGTGAAACTCGAGAAGCTCACGCTGGTGACCGACGCGGGCCTGGTGGTGAGTCCCGACGGCGGCCGGGCCCAGGTGGAGGGCGCTGCCCTCTGGGGCGCCAGCATGGCCCTGCACGAGGGCACGGTGATCGAGAGCGGCGAGGTGCGCGACACCAACCTCGGTAGCTACACGCCCATGCGCATGCGCGATGTACCGGAGCTGCAGGTGGCCTTCATCGACAGCAAGGAGACGCCCGTGGGTCTCGGCGAGCCTGCCACCACGGTGGTGGGGCCGGCGATCGGCAACGCCATCTTCGACGCGGTGGGGGCGCGCTTGCGTGAGATCCCCATCCGCCGCGACGCGGTGAAGGCGGCGCTCAAGGCCTAGCCGTCATCGTCGGCGCCACCTCGAGGGGGTGCTGACCACGAGACGAGCGACCAAGCGGGGCGTTCCACGGCAGGTGGGACGCCCAAAAACAGCCGGTCGCCCAGGACGCCCGTGATGATGGGCAGCGCGCTGGCGACAACACCCAGTGGAAGGCTGGCGCCCAAACCAAACAGGGCGCCTGAGATGAGGCTATGGAACTGCCTGATCTTCTGGCGGAGAGTCGGTCGCCCGACACGCGGACGACCGACTCCTCACTTAGAGGCGGGGCTCGCATCCCCCGCCTTGCCTACAAGGCGGGGAAGGCGCGTACCAACACCTCGAAGCACGGGCTGTCCCCCCCGGTGGTGTTGAGCACGGTGGGCGGAGGATCGGCCGGCTCCAGGGCACAGCCTTCCACCGAACAGCGCAGATCGAAGGCCACATCGAGGTTATCGATGTCGTCATCGCCGCTGGAGGCGTCACGCTCCTTCAGGCCCCGTGCTCGGGCGTAGGCTCGTTCCCCTTCGATCACCACGAAAGTGCTGCTCGACGGCCCGAGTATCACCTCGGACCGCTCGCCATCGTAGCCGATGAGGTTGGTTCCGGCGGCGATCGAGAGATCATCCTCGCCGAGGAGGAAGAAGTTCACCACATCGACCTCAGCGTTGGTGCCACTGCCAGGGAAGGTGGGGAACTCCGTGTAGAAGCGCCCCTCGCGAAACTCCGCTGCATCACCGTTGCCGTCACAGGACGCCTGCAGCGTGATGCCTTCCCAGGCGATGGTGACCTGACGATCACGCCGGTTAGGTTGCAGGCCTCCGGTGCTGTCGAGATCATCGTTCACGCCATCGCCATCGGTGTCCGCTACGCGCGGGTTGGAGATGAGATCGCCGTCGCCATCCACCGTGAGCAGTTCCACATCATCGCGCAGCGAATCACCGTCCGTGTCCGCCAACAGTGGATCTGACACGGGCGCGGGCAACGCTTCCTTACCGCCGTTGTTGGTGAGGGTGAACATGGTCAGGGTTTCGGTGCGATCGTCGATCGCATCGAAATCACTGTCCGCCTCCGAGAGGTTGGTGCCGAGCTGCAGGGAACTGGCCGCGATGGCCTGCTCGTCGTATCCGCACACGTCGGCCTGATCGCAGTCGCGCAAGAACTCGTTGTAGTTCGCGGTAGGTCGATTGCGGAAGGACTCGCACACCTGCCCCGGCACCACGGTGACGCAGGCATCCCCGGCCACGACGTACTCGTCGAAGTCGCCGATGAGATCGCCGTCCGTGTCGCTCGCGCGGGGATCGGTGCCCAGGTAGCGTTCGAGTAGATCCGGTAAGCCATCGCCGTCCGTGTCCACCTGGTTGGGATTAGAGGTGAAGGTGGTGGGCGTGCCGTTCACGTTCACCGTGTATCCAGCCGTCTCCAGCAAGTTCGGCACGCCATCGCCGTCGTCGTCGAGGAACAGGGGCCCGTCCTCGGTGAAGTTGGGATGGATGCCGAGGGCGAGTTCGCGCCCGTCTTCAATGCCATCGCCGTCCGTGTCCGGGTCCGTGGGGTCCGTGGCGAAGCCGGCGACACCGTCGAGGCTGCACAGGTCCTGGCCATCCACCTCGTTCAGGGGCACGTGGGGGAACAGGGGCTGCGTGCTGCCATCGATCAGCGTGCTGCTCTCGCCCGTGTACACACTGATCGTGTAGACGACCGCGCCGTCGAGATCTCGGCTCACCATGGGCCCTTCCACGCCGTCGACGATACGCACCCCCTTGAGTTCCTCGTAGTCGCTCAGGCCGTCGAGGTCCGTATCGAACTGGCGGGGGTCAAGGAGGCAGTCGCGCTCGAGGCGGTCGATCAGCGCATCGCGATCGGAGTCTTCGAACAGGGGGTTGGGGTAGACCTGGCGCGCTTCGGTGGTCTTCTTGATCATCACGCGCCAGCCGTCCTGAATCTCCTCCTTGTCGCTCAACAAATCGTCATCCGTGTCGAACAGCAGGTCAGAGCTGCCGTGGAGAAACTCCTCGCGGGCGAACACACCGTCCCCATCTCTGTCCTGCACGTAGGTGAAGATCAACTCTTCGCCCGCACGCAGCACGATGTCCTCCAGATCCGTGGCGAGCAGGTCACGGGTGCTGAAGACGCCCCAGAAGCGCGCTTCCTCCGCCACGCTCTGCGTGTCGCGGAAACGCGTGAGCACCTGGCGCGGTCGGGCCGCCGGCTGCACGAATTCATCGCCGCTCGGCGTGGTTTGGAGAATGCCGTCGGGACCGGCGTTGATCACCTCCTGACCACCGGCCACCCGCGCGCCCAAGGGCAGGATCGCCAGATCATCACTCCCTGGCAACGGGATGGTGGAGACCAGGCCGTCGCCTCCCTCGCGCACCGAGGCTGCCAGATTGGCTTCCTGCGTGGCGTAGTCGGCCTCGCGGATCTCATCGTCGCCGCCGGCGATGGAATCGAGGATGCCATTCTCACCTGGCGTCACCACCGCTCGGCCCGGCTCGACGATCCCCCCCGAGGCAACCAAGGCGATGTCATCGCCTAGCAATTCCACTTCCATGCGGCCGTTCCCACCGTCGACGATCTGCGGCTCACCGGTGAAGCCGAGGATTTGGTTCAAGGCATAGCCAAGGGTGATCCCTAGGGGCTCGCCCGTGTTCGGATTGTGGGAGCTGCCCGTGGCCACTCGATAGCTCTCCACGCGACCGTCGCCGAGATCGAAGGTGAGCCCGGCGGTGCGGTCCAACACCTCGCGTGAGGAGAAGGAGAAGTTGCGCCCGTCCTCGTCCACGATGTCGTAGTTGGAGAGCTGCACCACGATGCCGCGAGGATTCTTCAGCAGTTCCTCCACCTGCGCGGGGAACACGTCGACGGCGACGAAGCTGAAGGGCCCACGCGAGGTGTCACCGAGGGCACCGATGTTGATGTCCTCCAAGTTGGGATTCTCCGGCACCAGGGATGCGACGGGGATCACCCGCGTACGATCGGCAGGGTCCTGGGTCAGCGCCGTGAGCTCGAGATTGCGAATCGTAAAGGGGATGTCCCCGGCGTTGTCGATGGTGACGTCCACCCGCAGGGCGGCGCCGACCACTTCCCGCACCACTGAAGATTCCGCACTCACCTGGGCGCTGGTGGTTAGCGATTCCTGATACGTCTCCTCCGAGCGCCGAGCGGACTCCTGGGACACGGCGAAGGTGCTGCCCCGCTGCGAGCCCTGGGTACTGCTCACACTGCCGCTGATGTTGAAGGTGGGCACGGTCTTGCCATCGGTGGCCGCGAGACCGCCCCCGAGCTGGAGCGACTGGGAGGTTTCCAAGGTACTTAGGGTTGAGCGCTCACTGCTGGTGGAGTAGGTGGTGTCCTCGCCCGCCACCAGCGTGGTTTCCGCGGTGGAAGACTCCTCCACCGTTTGGCCCTCGGTATCCGTGTAGGTGAATCGCGTGTCCAGGAGCAAGCTCACGTTGCCCACGCTGATGCGCGGCGTCGGCAGGTCTGCTTCCAGCGGGTTGCGGTTGGCGGCGATCACCTCGTCGAAGTCCGGCAGCTGATCGCCGTCGGAGTCGGCCAGGATGGGCGAGGTGCGGAAGGTGCCCACCTCGAATCCATCCTCGATGCCATCGCCATCGCTGTCGATCATGATCGGGCTGCTGTAGAGGTTGTTCCACTCGAGGTCATCGCCCAGCGTATCGCCGTCCGTGTCCGGACTGCGCGGATCGATGCCGGCCTGACGCTCATCGGCATCGGGGATGCCGTCGAGGTCCGTATCGGCGAAGCGTGGATCGGAGCTCACGTAGAGGGTGCGCAGGTTGCCGTCGCCAGCCACCACCGTGACCGACCAGCCGAACTGCTCGTCCGTATCGCTGATGCCATCGCCATCCGTGTCCTTGATATCGGCGGGCGTGGGCGCCAAGCCCACGTACACGCCGCTGGAGGGATCGTCGATGCCAGGGGTCACGCCGGGAATGGGCTCCTCCATCGTATTGCCTGCCACGTCCTTCACATCCGTGACCTTCACGCTGTAGGTAATCTCCGATTGGGAGAAGGTAGTGATGCGCACGGTGGTGAACTCCGGCGGCAGCAGCTCAGCCTTGCTCAAGACGGCCACGGCGGAACCCACCACGCCCGTGTCAGCGGGTCGCGCGGCGATGGTATACCGATTGGGATCGTTCGCCCCATCCTCACCGCCGCGCATGGCTTCGGAGAACACCACCAGAATCTCCGTATTGGAGACGGCGCCTGCGGCCACCACCCGTGGCTTGTCCGTGTCCGCCACGTCGGGCACCTCGTCGACCACCGTCATCGCCACCTGGGCGGTGACCATCTGATCGTCAGCGCCCTCGCTCGAGGCTTCGATAAGGAGGTCGCCGGGCCAGATGCTGGTCACGTTGATGCGGGCCTCGCCACCGAGCGTTTCCACCGTGTTGTACGAGAGTATGGCCTGGCCGGACAGCAGCTTGAAGAACACCTCGGTGCCGTCCGCCACCGGTTGGTTTTCCGCGTCGAGCACCTCCACGGTGACCCACGCGAAGTCCACGCCGGAGTTCTCGATAGCCGCCTTGTCGGTGCGCGCACGCACCAGGCTGAACACATCCTCCCCCGCGCCGAAGGCAGCGCTCAACCCGGGTGTGGAGGCGTCAATGAAGCTCGCCGGCACATCCACGCCGGGAGAGCTCGCCGATTCCATCATTCCGTCAAACTTCCCCGAGCTAGAGGAAAGGTTCGCCACGAAATACTCGGCCAACTCGCCCACCAGATCGTTGCGAAGGGGGTCATCGGCGAGCCCCAGGTTGTCGTCCACGAACTGGTTGAGCTGGGCGAGGTCGGTGCTGCGGTCGGCGGGGTTATCCGCGAGATCGATATCCAGCTCTTCCTCCACCCGGGCCAACAGCATTTGGGCCGCTGAGGTGGCCGGGTCCTCCGCCAGGGCACGAGTGACCAGGCCCGCGGCTACGGTGCTCGCGAAAGACAGATGCAAGGTCGCGCCCTCCGCCTCCTCGGCGCTTGCCGGATCCGCCAACACCGCGCGCAGCGGCGGTGCGGAGCCGTCAGCCCCCATGCGCCCGCCCGTGGTTTCCACGATCACCGGACGATCCCCCAGCGCCTGCAGCGCTTCGGGATCCAGATCGAGCGAATAGGCGCCATCGGCGGCCGTGATCACCGGCGCGTTGGCGGCCGCGAGTTCCACCTGCTCGCCTGCCTCGTCCACGTAGAACGCCCGCACGGTGGCGCCGTCGATCTCGGACTTAACGGCTTGGCCGGTGATACGGATCATCGCTGCGCCCGCATCCTCACTCGGCGGTGGGTTCTGCTGGGCCACCGGCGGCGCCAGGGCCGCGCCGCCCCCGCTGCCGCCACCACCGCACGCGGCGAGGGCGAGGGCGCTCATCAGTAGGACCAGGCCGTTGCGGGGTGATATTGATAGGCGCGCCAAGGGGTGGCGGTGCTGGTTGCGGATAGGTGTACTCATGGCTCTGACCTCTGTTGGGGATGCGACGCTCGTTCCGTCGGCGCCTCGCCGTGCTTCGTTGCACGCGCTGTTATGGCCTCGATCGAGGGCGCTGACAGCACGCCCATACAGGGGGAAGCGCAGGGTGATCCCGCAGAGTTTCATCGGAGCGGAAAAATTTGCCACACAGGCGCGCGACGAGCGCTTCGCCTTCGATGGGAGTGGTTTGCCGTGGGCAGGGCCCGGCCCGTAGGATGGCGGTAATACATAGGTATAAACACGAACTCTCAGCCGTGAAGCAGCCCCCCACAGAGGTCACCCGCCTGCTCCAGCAATGGCGCGTGGGCGATGACGCCGCGCTGGGGCGCCTAACCCCTCTGGTCTACGAGGAACTACGGCGCGTAGCGCAGCATTTCATGCGTTCGGAGAACGCGGCGCACACGCTGCAGCCCACGGCGCTGATCAACGAGGCGTACCTGCGCATGGTGGGTGCCGATGTGGATTGGCAAGATCGCGTGCACTTCTTCAGCATGGCGGCCCGCATCATGCGCCGGATCCTAGTGGACCACGCCCGCGCCAAGGGCAGCGCCAAGCGCGGCGGGGATCAGCTCCAGGTGTCCATCGACGATCGCACCCTTGCCGCCGGCGACCGGGACCAAACGCTGATCGCCCTGGACGATTCACTGGAAGATCTTGCCCACTTCGATGCGCGCAAGGCCAACATCATCGAGCTCTTCTTCTTCGGCGGCTTGGGTTACGAGGAGATAGGTGAGGTGCTGGAGATCTCGCGCGCCACCGTCTACCGCGAACTCAGCCTCGCCAAGGCCTGGCTCTACAATGACCTCGCCAACGACACCCCGTGATCCGCAGCGCTGGCAGCGCATTGAGGTCGCATTCTACGAAGCCCTCGATAAGCCCCACGAGGAAGCGTATCGCTGGCTAGCGGCTCGCGACGACCTGGCGGAAGATCTGCGCGCGGAGGTACGCGCCCTGCTAGAGGCCCATCACGAGGCCGGCGAGGTCTTTGAAGACGTGGTATCCGGCGCTGCCGACGAGGTGTTCACGCAAGCGCAGCACCACCTAGGGCAGACGATCGGTGCCTACATGCTGGTACGTGAGCTAGGTCGCGGCGGCATGGGCAGCGTATACCTCGCCGAACGCAGCGATGCGCAATTCACCCATCAGGTGGCGATCAAGCTGGTACAGCAGCAGCTGCCGAGCCCCTACCTGATCGAGCGCTTCAAGGCAGAGCGCCAAATCCTCGCGCGCCTGAGCCATCCCAACATTGCCCGCCTGCTCGACGGGGGCGCGACGGAGCAGGGTTACCCCTACATCGTGATGGAGTACGTGCAGGGCAGGCCCATCGATGCCTACTGCGACGAGCACCGCCTCGGCCTGCGTGAGCGCCTGGCCCTGTTTCGCCAGGTATGCCACGCGGTGCACTACGCCCACCAGCGCCTGGTGGTGCACCGGGACCTGAAGCCGGCCAACATCCTGATCACCGAGGGCGGCGAGCCCAAGCTACTCGACTTCGGCATCGCCAAGCTGCTGGTCCAGGAAGAGCCGACGGGCAGCGCTGATTTCACCCGCACGGGCCAGGCCCTGATGACGCCCGCTTACGCCAGCCCCGAACAGGTGCGCGGCGAGCCCATCACCCTCGCGAGCGATGTCTACGCCCTGGGCGTGCTGCTCTATCGCCTGCTGAGCGGCCAAGCCCCCTATTCGGTGGAGGGTTCACGACCCGCCGAGATCGAAAAGCTAATCTGCCTCACACAGCCGGTGCGGCCCAGCCAGCGCGTGGGAGAGACGCCCAGCGCCGCCGCCACGCTCGGCCTCGACGGCGATCGCCTGCAGCGCACCCTGCGGGGCGAGCTCGACAACATCGTGCTCACGGCCCTGCGCAAGGAGCCGGATCGTCGCTACGGCTCCGTCCTCGCCTTGGCTAGCGATCTTGATAACTACCTGCAGGGGCGGGCCGTCAACGCCCAGCCCGACACGGTGACCTATCGCCTGCGTAAGTTCGTGGCACGCAATCGCCTGGCGGTGGGGGCTACCGGCGCCATCGTGACCCTCAGCACGGGCTTCGCCTTCAACAGCGCACAACAGGCCGAGCGTATCGCCGCCGAGCGCGACGCGGCCCAGCGCGCACGGACCGATGCCGTGCAGGAGCAGCAGCGGGCGGAGGTCATCTCGACCTTCCTCATCGACCTGCTCACCAACAACGACCCCCAGATCTCCCAGGGCCGGGAAATCACCGTGCGCGAGATCCTGGACCGAGGCGCCGCCCAGGTGCAGCGGGATCTTTCGTCGCAGCCAGTGCTCACGGCCCGCCTGCTGGACACGATGGGCTACGCCTACCTCAAGCTCGGCGACTACGCGCAGGCGCATTCGCTCCTGGAACAGGCTTTCGCCCTGCAGGACACGCCCGACACCAACCCCAGCGAGGGGCGCACAGCTACACTCCTACACCTTGGCGAACTCGCCCACGCGCAAGACCGCCTGGCGCAAGCCAAAGACCTGCTGGAAGAGGCGATCGAACAGTCCGTGCTCGTGCATGGCGAGGAGAGCGAACGCACCGCGACAGCCCTGGATGAGCTCGGCAACGTCTATCGGACGGAGGGAGACTTTCTCGCCGCCGAGCCCCTGCACCGGCGCTCCCTCGCGGCCCGAGAGCAGGCCCGCGATGCGAGCCCCGCCAGCACCGCCCACCCCAAGCACAATCTGGCCGCGCTACTGAACAACCTGGGGCGCTACCAGGAAGCCGAGGCCCTCGCCCGCGAAGCCATCGCCGAGCTCACGCAGGCCTTCGGCCCCCAGGACTCCAGGGTGCTCAACACCCAGATGGTGTTGGCCATCGCATTGGAAGAGCAGGGCGATACGCAGGCGTCGCTACAGATCATGCGACGGGTCGTGCAGGGGCAGAGGGCGGTCTATGGCGAGGATCATCCTCGCTTGCACAACACCTTGAACAACCTTGGCGCTGCCCTGTTCGAAGCGAATCGCTACGAGGAGGGCGAACAGGTGCTGCGCGAGGCGCTGGCCATGGGACTCACGCTCCACGGCGACCACAACAACCGCACCGACGCCCTGATCCTCAACAACTTAGCGTGGGGGCTGGAGAAGGCGGACCGCGTCCCCGAGGCCGAGGGGATCTATCGCCAGTCCCTCGCCGCGCGCATCGCCGTCTATGGCGAGACCAGCGGCCGCGTGGCCAGCGTGTACAGCAATCTGGCCGGTAACCTCAACACCCAGGGGCGCCTGGAGGAGGCCGAGGCCTACGCCTACAAAGCCCTCGACCTGATGCGCCATCTCTACGAGGATGACAACCAGCGGGTCTCCAACGTCCGTCTGAAGATCGGCGACAACCAACTTCGCCAGGGCAAGCCCGCCGAGGCGGCGCCGATGCTGCGCTCCGCATTGATCTTCTACGAACGAGAACTGCCGGAGGATCACCCCACCTTGGCGGTGGTGCGCGCCACCCTGGGGCGCTGCCTGGTGCAGCTTGGCGAGTACACGGAAGCCGAACCGCTGCTCCTCGCGGCGTACGAGGTGTATGCCGCCCTACCCACGCTCCCAACGCAGAGGGCTACGGAGGCAACGCAAGCCCTAGTATCGCTCTACGAGCGCCTCGGGCAAGCGGATAACGTGGCGCGCTGGCAAGCACTGGTGCCGAGGGTAGCTAACTGATCCGAGAACCCTGACCAGGCATTCCTGAAAGGAGGCTTTTCCTGGCCAGCGAACGGTCTGCTTTGAATCGTCTCCCCACGGTGCCTCCGTCCGTGGACCATCGCCTACTGAGTGCAGGCGAAAGCGCAGGGCACTCAGGCGACCAGTTGACTATCCCTCGTTACGTTCGCCCAACACCGGAGCGTATCGGAACGGACGGCAAGCCCCCGACGACCACGCGAGAAATCGCAGTCAAGGGTCGAATTTTTTGGCCCCCCACCCGGATGCCCCCCCGCGTTACCATCGACCCCATGTTTACCCACCGTATCGCCACCAACGCGGACATCCCTGCGATCAAGGCCCTCATGCTCGCCGCGATCGAGGGCAACATGAGCGCCTACCTCTCCACCGCCGAGATCGAAGCGGCCAAGGAGACCATGGGCGTCGACCAGACCCTGATCGACGACGGCACCTACTTCCTCATCGAAGCCGAGGTGAACGGCGCCGCCGTGCTGGTGGGCTGCGGTGGTTGGGGCAAGCGACGCACGCTCTTCGGCGGTAACCACACGGTGGGCCGTGACGACTCCTTGAGCGATCCCGCCACCGAGCCGGCCCGCATCCGCGCCATGTACACGCACCCGGAGTGGACCCGTCGCGGCATCGGTGCGTTACTCATCGAACTCGGCGAGCAGGCCGCTCGCGACGCCGGCTTTCGCACCATCGAACTCGGCTCCACCATCCCCGGTGAACCCCTCTACCGCGCCCGCGGCTTCCGTGAGGTGGAGCGCTGGAATCAACCCGGCGCCAACGGCGAACCGAACACCATCATTAGGATGGCAAAGACCCTCTAGGCGCACCGCAGCTCCCCGCTTGCCTTTCCACGATTGCCGACTCGGGTCGTGTCTCAATCGGGTCGACGTCGTGTCTTATTCCTGACTCATTTCTGCAAATTCCCCGTCAACGTAGCGACTTGAAGCGGCAAAGGACCCGCAACATAAGGGCCGTAGACTCCGTCTCGCCTGCGGGCCCACTACCTGAATTCACGGGGGTTTACCGAACCAATGAACAGCACCAAGCTGGGCGGCGACAACGCTGCTATCCACGACGAAAAAGAGAGCATCGGCTCCAACCGATCCGGCAACACGCCGTTTGCAGAGATCGCTGCCACGCGCCGCGACGTGATGGCCGGCGGACTGGCCGCTGCCGTCTCCGGCTTCCTGGCGCCGAAGGCGTTCGCCACCGAGGCGAACTCCACTGGCATTCCGAAGGGTGAGCAGGTCGAGGGCGGCCTGGTGAACTTCGCGCCGGTCACCATCGAGCAGTACAACGCGGAGAGCGAAGGCGGCACCGTGCCCGTCATCTCCTCCGATTACGAATTCCAGGCCATCATCCCCTGGGGCACGCCGATCGTGCCGGGCGTCGCTGAGTACACCGGCGATCCCAACACCCGCCCGACCGCTGCCGAGCAGGAGCAGATGATCGGCATCGGCCACGACGGCATGTGGTTCTTCCCGGAAGCAGGCGCCACCAGCGATGGCATGCTCTGCATCAACCACGAGTTCGGCACCGACAGCCACCTCCTCGGTAAGGACGAGCCCGAAAACCTCGACGACGTGCGCCTGTCCCAGGCCGGCCATGGCGTGTCCGTGGTTCGCATCGCCGAAGACGAGCAGGGCAACTGGGGCGTCGTGTTCGACGATCGCAACCGTCGCGTCACCGTGAACACGCCGGTCGTGTTCGACGGTCCCGTCGCCGGCTCCGAGTTCCTGGTCAACGCTGCGGGCAACGCGCCGCAGGGCACCGTGAACAACTGCGGTAGCGGCTTCACGCCGTGGGGCACCTACCTCACCTGCGAAGAGAACTTCAACGGCTACTTCGGCATCACCGATCCCGAGTACCAACTCACCGAAGCCCAGGACCGCTACGGCTTCGACGCCGACGGTTTCGGCTACGGCTGGTACAACTTCGATCCGCGCTTCGATATCTCCAACCCCGACTACGCCAACGAGTCCAACCGCTTCGGCTGGATCGTGGAGATCGATCCGCAGAACCCCGACAAGCCCCCCGTCAAGCACACGGCACTCGGTCGCTTCAAGCACGAAGCCATCGCCATCCAGGTCGCGCCCAGCGGCAAGGTGGTGTGCTACATGGGTGACGACGAGCGCTTCGACTACTGCTACAAGTTCGTCTCCGAGTTCCGTTGGGAAGACGCCATCCAGGCTGGCATCAGCCCGCTGGCTTCGGGTCGCCTGTACGTCGCTCGCTTCTTCGTGACCGGCCGCGGTCGCTGGATCGAGCTGTCTCGCCGCAACGAGACCCTGCGTGAGGCCTTCTCCTCCCAGGCCGAGCTGCTGGTGAACGCACGTCAGGCAGCTGACCTCGTGGGTGCCACCCCGATGGACCGTCCCGAGTGGACCACCATCGGTCAGAACAACACCGTGTTCTGGACCCTCACCAACAACTCCAACCGTACGGAGCCGAACGCGGCCAACCGCCAGGCGCCGAACAACGACGGCCACATCATCCGCACCCGCGAGTTCGGTGGCGATGCAGAGAGCCAGGACTTCTCCTGGGACTTCTTCATCCTCGCCTCCGAGACCCGCGACACCGAAGGTGTGTTCACCGATCCGGACGCGGCCTACATCGATCCGGAAGGTCGTCTGTTCATCGGTACCGATGGCGGCCAGCCGGACGGTCTGCAGGACCAGCTCACCGTGTTCGATACCACCGAAGACCTGCCGCTCGGTCAGAACCCCGAGCCCAAGCGTCTGTTCGTGGGCGTGAACAGCGATGAGATCACCGGCTGGGCCACCACGCCGGACCTGCGCACGGCGTTCACCAACATGCAGCACCCCGGTGACGGCAATCCCGCCAACACCAACTTCCCCGCTGCTACGGACGGCGTGACCATCCCCCGCGACTGCACCATCGTGCTGAAGAAGCGCGACGGTGGCGTGATCGGCTCCTAAGCCGCAGCGCGATCGGAGGGGCGTCGGCTGCTGGTCCGGCGTTCCTTCACTCAAGGCGACTCACGAGAGCCCCGGCCCTGCGCCGGGGCTTTTCGTTTCGGCGTTGCGCAATCGCGCAACTTGCTATGCCGATGCGGCCATCACTACCATCGTAATCGACTGGGGGCGCCGATCTGTGTCTGACGATAGATGGAGTTGTCGAATGCTTTATCGGAATTGCATGCGTAACTTATTGGTGTTGCTCGGTTTTGCTTTTTTCAGTGCTGCAAGCGGGCAGACCATCGGTGTCGACAACCGGCACGGCTTCAATGAGGATGCCCTCCTCGGTAGCGGTGCGGACTTCGATGCCTACCGGGCGGTGATCGAGGCCTTGGGCTTCACCCTCGTGCCGTTGGATTCCTTTCTGGCGGGTGATATCGAGGGCCTGGATGCGGTCATCATCAATCAGAACTACCAAACGAATCTGCTGAGTGCCGATGAGATAGTCGCCCTGCGCGAGTTTCAGCTCGCCGGTGGCGGATTGCTGGTTCAGGTGGACGGTGGCACCGACTTCGTCGCCCCAGTGATGAACCTTCTGGTGCAGCCGTACGGCGTGAGCTTCAGCCGCGCGGTCACGGAGGGAGCAGGCCGGGTAATCGAGGGTTTTGTGGTACACCCGGTCACCGTAGGTGTCCAGACGGTAGGCATCGATGCCCACCGTCGCTTGGAAATGAGTATCCCGCCAGCGCTCGATCTCACCATCGGCGACGGTGAGGACGACATGCTGGCCGCCGTCCTCGGTGAGCGTTTCGGCGCCGGCAACCTGGTGATGATCTCGGATTCGAGCATCTGGAGTGACCCGGATAGCGGCTCGGATTTCTCCATCGACTTCGGCGATAGCCTGCGTCTCTTCGTTAACTCTCTGCTCTTCGTGACGCGCGACGGGCCGCCTACCGAGCAGGTGATCAGGCGGGCGAGCGCTGCCGTTGATGCCGTTGCAGTGCGTGCGGCTACTCGAGTTGGCGCGCCAGGCGGTAGTCACGGCGACTGACTCCTCCCGAGGGTGTAGGGGGTCATTGCGTGTGGTGCTGTTGGCATAGGCAGCACCACCCTCAAAGGCGGAGCTGCAGAATCATGATCGATTCGAATCGCTTTCGCGCGCTGGGATGCGCGCTGCTCGTGGGGGCCCTGAGCGCCACCGTGTGCTCGGCCCAAAGCTGCCTCGTCCCCTCATCCACATACCCGACGATCCAGAGTGCGGTGGACGATATCGCCTGCGCCGTGGTCGACGTGCAGGCCGGTACCTACGTCGAGAACATCACCGTGACCCGTGCCACGCCCCTGCGCCTGAGCGGCGCGGGCCTTGGGCAAACGCAGATCGATGGCAGTGCCGCTGCACAAGCCACGCTCAGCGCGCAGATGACCGGCGTCGGGTCCAGCCTCATCGTCACGGATCTCCCCATTGGCAATGGCGTGGGCACCACGCGAGCGGGCGGCGTCGATGTGATCGGCGAGGACAGCGCGGGCCCCCTGGTGCTACGGCGCGTGAGGCTCACGCGCAACGAAGGGCCTGCAGCGCTCCAGGCGCGTCGTATGGGCGTCGCGCTCATCGAGGACAGCTTGTTCGATCGCAACGTGGGCAGCGTGATCAGCACGTCTTTCGGCGGCGACGGCACCGACTACATCATCCGCCGCAGCACGTTCGAGGAGAACACCGCACCCCCGGGCGAGGGCGGTATCACCCTGCAGATCGGCGCGGACCTCGAACTCACCGACAGCCAGCTCATCAACAATGCGCACTGCGGCGGCGTCGGCGCTACCACCGGCACCTTCGAACGCCTATTGGTGCAAGGCAACGCGGGCACGGACTGCCTCGTGCAATGCGCCGCGCAGCTGGATGTGGGCGTGATCCGCAACGCCACGATCGCGGACAACCTGGCCGCTGGCCTGTGCACCGTGGGTCCACGGTTGATCGTCGAGAACACCACCATCAGCGGCAACCGTTCCAACGGCGTGGTGCAGGCGGGTGGCTTTGACCAGTCCTTTCCCGTCGGCCCCTTCACGATCTTCCGCAACGTCACCCTAGTGAACAACACGGCCGCCAGCGGGGTGGGGGGTATCCGCGTGCACATGGGCAGCCTGGTGTTGGCGGGCAGCATCGTCGCCGGCAACGCCGGCGTGCAGTGCCTGGACTTTCCGGACGGACCCGGGGTGATTACGTCCTTCGATTACAACCTGGACTCCGACGGCACGTGCTTTCTCACGGCACCTAACGATCTACCAAGTATCGTGGATCCACGTATCGGCGCCCTGCAGGACAACGGGGGTGGCTTGCCGACCCACGCGTTGCTCGAGGACAGCCCGGCGGTGGACGCGGCCGCCAGCGACGTAGGGCTCACGTGTGCGTCCACCGACCAGCGTGGTACGGCCCGGCCCCAGGGGCTGGCGTGTGATATCGGCGCCTTCGAGTTGGAGCAGCCCCAGCGCTAGTGATCCGGTCATAATCGGACCAGTCGCCGAGCTGATGCAGACCGAGACAAATCTGCGACGAATCGAGGATCTTCGGTCAGAACTTTCCCCCGCGATGCGTGCCTGATGAGTAACACCGGCGCCGAAGCCCAAGTAAGCGAGGGGGCCATTCATCACACGGGGATAAACCCATGGCACTGTTCACCGGCTGCGTCCTACAGAAATCCTTGATCGCCACGACGTCCGCCACCCTGAGCCTGTCCGGTCTGCTGCTTGCGGCCGGCGGTCCCGCCGGCACCGATGGCACAGGAATGGAGTCCGCTGCGCCCGAAGCGCCCGCGATCCTGCGCTTCGCGGAGTGCCCGCGCGAGGACATGCCGGCTGGCGTGCACTACCCGGCTATCGAGGGCTAGCCCCGCCTGGGAGCGAACGATCCGCGCGTGCTCAAGGTGGAGAGCGACGAGCTGGTCGAAGCCATGCGCAACAACGACGTGCCCGTCGAGTACCTGGTGTTCGACGACGAGGGCCATGGCTTTGCGAAGCGGGAGAACAAGATCGCCGCGTCCGAGGCCTACGTGAGCTTTCTCGACCGCTACCTAGCGGGCGAATCCACCGAGACGGCGCCCGAGTAGCAGCCGCCGCGTTGGCTCAAGCGTCGCGACGGGCCAACACCACCCCGCACTCCACGTGGTGCGTGTAGGGGAACTGGTCGAACATGGCCAGCGCCATCACCTCGTGTGTGGTGTGCAGCGCGCGTAGGTTTTCGGCCAGGGTCTGCGGGCTGCAGGAGACGTAGTAGATCCGCTCGAAGCGCTGCAGCAGCTCGCAGGTCTGGGCGTCGAGGCCCTGGCGCGGCGGATCCACGAAGACGGCACGGAAGTCGTAGTCGCCGAGCGGTTGGCGCAGGGCCTGGAGCCGCCGGAAAGGGCGCACGTTGTTCAGCGCCTGGATGACCTCCTCGGCGCTCAGGCGCACCAGCTCGACATTCTCCACCGCGTTCATCTCGATGTTCTGGAGCGCCGCGCGCGTGCTGATCTTGGCCACCTCGGTGGCCACCACGGATCGGTAGCGCGAGGCGAGGGGCAGGGTGAAGTTGCCGTTGCCGCAGTACAGCTCGAGCAGATCGCCCTGCGCGTCCTCCGCCTGGGTCCAGACCCAGTTCAGCATGTGTTCGTTGATGAACGCATTGGGTTGGACGAACGACTGCTCGTAGGCGTAGTAGCGCCAGCGCTGGCCGCCCACCTCGAAGGACTCCTCGATGCGGTCTTCGCCGATCACGAGCTTCTGCTTGCGACTACGGCCGATGATAGAGACGTCGAGGTCACGGGCGAGGGCGGCGGCGGCCTGCTCCCAAGCGTCGTCGAGGGGGCGGTGATAGACCAGGGTCACCACCACCTGACCCTCGCGTGAGGCGAGAAACTCCGCTTGGAAAACGCGCCGACGCAAGGTGTCACTCTGCTTGAGGGCCCGCAACAGGCGTGGCATTCGCTCGGTGATCGGCGCCAGTGCCTGGGGGAAGGTGTCGATCACAACGGGATCGCGTGGGGCCTGCGGGTCGAACATCACGTAGTCGAGCGCGTCCCCCTCATGCCAGAGGCGAAACTCCGCGCGCACGCGAAAGCCGTGCGCAGGCGAGCGATAGCGTTGCGCAGGCAGGTCGCAGATCGGCGCCAGCAGCTCGGCGGTGGCGGCGCACTTGGCATCGAACAGGGCGTCGTAGCGCTCCGGCGCGAAGGTCCAGGGCTTCATGGGGAAGGGTTGTTCTGCGCGGTGGTCATCGTCGCGATCCAGGACTGTGGCGTGCGGTGGGCGGACAGGATACTAGTGTCCTGTCATGTGAGTTGGTTGAAGAATACGCGGGTGCTTTTTGCCCCTGAGCACGTTGCTCCTCCTCCCGTGGAGCCTGCCACGCTCGTCGTCGCGCCGCACTCAGGAACAAAAAGCCCCGTGCGTATTCTTC
>JBCBZW010000103.1 GCA_039815145.1 Pseudomonadota bacterium | reverse complement strand
GAGCATCACCTTGCTAAGTGGGCGGACATGCGCATCGACACGCTGCCGACGCTCGACATTCGTCGCCACGTGATCACCTTCACCTGCGTTCCGCCGGGCGCTGGGGTGCGGATGGGGATCGACCGGGATGAGGATGGGATCCTCGACGGCGATGAGGCCCAGGCGGCGCGCTAGGTCGCGGGCGCTGGCACCGGACCCCGTCGCCTCCACCCCGAGGTGGCGTTCAGGGCCTCGCGATAGGACGACACGGACGCAGGGTCGTAGGGGCGCACATCCACCGGGATCGTGCGCACGAAGCGGTAGCCCTCCAGGGTCGGGTCCACCAGGGCGGCGCGAAACTGCACGCCAGCTTGGGCCGCCCTCGTCGCCGCCTCGGCGAAGGCCGGGTCGTGCAGGGCGCTGGGGCGCAGGCGCTCAGCGTCCGTGCGCTGCACGATGAAGAGCACGCTCGCGCGGTAGCCCTCGACCACGTGGGCGGCGAGTTCGTCCAGGTGCTTGGCGGCCCGTGCACTCACCGAATCCGGGAAATAAGCGCAACCGTCCGGATAGACGAGGTGGCAGTTCTTCACCTCCACCAGATGGTCAGTGGCCCCGCGCAGCATCAGGTCAATGCGTGAGTTCTCGCCGTAGCGCACCTCGCGCTCCAGCGAGCGAAAGCGCCGCAGGCCGGGGATCAAGCCGTCGCGCACCAGGCCTTCGGCGATGCGGTTCGGCACCTGGGTGTTGGCGCCGACCAGGCGCCCGTCGAGTTCGAGCAGTTCCAGGGTCCATCGGAGCTTTCGCTTCGAATCGGCCGGCACCGGCGAGATCCAAGCACGCGCGCCCGGCACGACCAAGCCCTCCATACGCCCGGGGTTTACGCAGTGGGTGAGCACCACCCTACCGTCCTCCAGCTCGACATCGGCGATGAATCGGTCGTAGCGCGCCACCAGGCGACCGGCCTGGAGAGGCGTGTCGTGGGGGAGGAATCCGGGTTCGCGGGTCACTAGCGAGCTGCTCATGGGGTCTTGGGCGAGCGCGCATTAGACGGCAGCGCGCGGGGGAAGTCGAGCGTATGGCCCGCCGGCGCCGACCAAGTACCATAGGCCTTCCGTTTCAGCTCACCTAGTGACCAAGACCCGTGCTCCGCGTGCTCTACATAGAACCCTACGACGCCGGCTCCCATGCCGAGTTCACGCAGACGGTGCGTGAGGGGATCGATGCCGACTGGACCGTGCTCACCCTGCCGGGTCGCCATTGGAAGTGGCGTATGCGCGGGGCGGCCGTGCACTTCTCTCTGACCCACGCGCAGGCGCTGAGCGAGCCCTACGACGTACTCCTCGCCAGTGCCTTCCTGCCCCTCGCCGAGTTGCGCGGTCTCTCGCCTGCCCTGAGCAGCATCCCGACCGTGCTGTACTTTCACGAGAACCAACTCGCCTACCCCGTGCAGCGCGAGGCGGCGGACGGCCGGGACCACCACTACGGGTTCACCCAGCTGGTCTCCGCCCTCGCCGCCGATCGTTGCGCTTTCAACAGCGAGTACAACCTGCACTCCTTCCTGGACGCGGGCGAGGCACTGCTCAAGCGAATGCCCGATGCCGTACCCGCCGACTGGATCGAACGTTTGAAAGCGCGCAGCGTGGTCACCGGCTACCCCCTGCGCCTTGGCGCCGCGACGGCCGTGGCCGACGATCCGCCGGGCGACGCGCGCGCCCTCGGCCCCGTGCTCCTGTGGAACCACCGCTGGGAGCACGACAAGGCGCCGGAAGTCTTCTTCTCGGCCCTCGCGCGCCTGCAGGCGCGGGGTGTGCCGTTTCGCGTAGCCGTGGCCGGTGAGCGTTTTCGCACCTCGCCCGCCATCTTCGAGCAGGCGCACAAGAGCCTCGGCGAGCGGGTGGTGCACTGGGGATACCTGCCCACCCGTGAAGCCTACGAAGCGTTGCTAAGACGCAGCCATCTCGCCGTGTCCACGGCTAGGCAGGAGTTTTTCGGGGTATCGATGCTGGAGGCCGTGGCCCACGGCGCCCGGCCCCTCGTACCCGATCGCCTCGCCTACCGCGAGCTCTACCCCGCCCCGTTCCGTTACCAGGAAGAGGAGCTGGCGAGCGCCCTCGAGCAGCTGTGCCGCGCCTGGGTCCGTGGCGAGATCACCCTGCGCGAGGCGCGTCCCACCCTGATCGACCCGCACGAGGCGCCCCGATGCCTCGCCGGCCTGCACACGCTGCTGCGCGATCTCGCGGATCCGCCCGCTTGATCCGACTTCACCCCTGTGCCAGCGTGGCCCCATGGGGGATGAGAAAGACACCCGCTTGCCGCCTGCCGCCGGCAACGGACTGATCGACCGACGCACGCTGCTCACGGGCGGCGCAGCCCTCGGCGCCGCCTTCTGCCTGCCCCGCGCGGCGCCGGCGCAGACACCCGATCCGATGCGCGTGGCCGGCAGCGGCTTCGTTACCTACGGCAGTCCTTCGGTGCATGAGCAGCGCACGATCCGCTACGCCTCGAGCAACCCGATGGCGCCAGGCAACGGCATCTCCTACACGCCCCTGCACCGCCTGGAAGGCACCATCGTGCCAAACGGCTTGCACTTCGAACGCCACCACAACGGTGTGCCCGACATCGATCCCGCCAGCCACCGTCTGACGATCCACGGCAAGGTGAAGCGCCCCCTGGCCTTCAGCGTCGACGCGCTCCTGCGCTACCCCATGCAATCCCGTCAGTGCTTCGTGGAGTGTGGCGGTAACAGCAACGCCGGGTGGAACGACGAGCCTCTGCAAACGGCCACCAGCAACATCCACGGCATGGTGGCCAACAGCGAGTGGACGGGGGTGCCCGTCGCGATTCTCCTCGACGAGGCGGGGCTGGACCCCGCGGCCACCTGGGCCGTCGCCGAGGGGCGCGACGCCTTCGCGCTGACGATGAGCGTGCCCGTCACCAAACTCCTCGACGACGCCCTGATCGCCCTGTACCAGAACGGCGAGCGTATCCGACCGGAGAACGGTTACCCGATGCGCCTGCTGCTGCCCGGCTACGAGGGCGTGACCCAGGTGAAGTGGCTGCACCGCCTGCAGCTGACGGACCAGCCGGCCATGGCGCGCAACGAGACCTCCCGCTACACGGAGCTGCAGCCCGATGGCACGGCCCGTCAGTTCACGTTGGAGATCGAGGTGAAGTCCCTGATCACCTCCCCATCTACGGGCATGGTGCTAGACGAGCACGGTCTCTACGAGGTGAAGGGCCTCGCCTGGAGCGGGAGAGGCAAGATCGTGCGCGTGGAGGTGTCCGCCGACGGCGGCAAGAGCTGGACCGACGCGGCCCTGGATGGGCCCGTGCAAGCTAAGTGTTTTACTCGCTTTCGCCTGCCCTGGCACTGGCAGGGTCAACCGGCGGTGCTGAAAAGCCGCGCCACCGATGAGACCGGCGAGGTGCAACCCGAACGCGATGTGCTCATCGCCAAGCGCGGCAAGCACGGCTACTTCCACTACAACGCCGTGGTCTCCTACGCCGTCGACGAAGACGGGTTCATCAGCCATGTCTACGGCTAGGCGCGCTTCACGTCAGGCCGGCATCGCGTTGCTGCTGGGCGTGGCCATGGCCGCCTGTGCCGCTGAGGAGCGCTCGGCGAGCCCGAACCTCGGTGAACCCGTCGACCCGCAGACGCTCCTCGCCCTCGATCGCACGGTGTTCCCCGACGGCGCAGGCTTACCCGAAGGGAGCGGCGATGTCAGCGCCGGCGAGACGCTGTTCGCCCAACGCTGCGCCCACTGCCACGGCGCCGCCGGCGAGGGCGGCAGCGCGCCGGAGCTCGCCTACGCGCAGATGCCGCTCGACAGCGAGTGGCCAGACCAGACCATCGGCAGCTACTGGCCCTACGCCACCACCGTGTTCGATTTCCTGCGTCGCGCTATGCCCATGGAGGCGCCGGGATCGCTCACGGACGAGGAGACCTATCACCTCACGGCCTACCTGCTGCACCTCAACGGCCTGCACGAGCGCGGTACGCCGCTCACGCGGGAGGCCGTGATCGCCCTGCGCATGCCCAACCGCGATGGTTTCCGTTGGGTAGACGTGCAGAAGCCGCCGCCCGAGGTGGATCGGGCGACGGCTCCTGCAGGGGACTAGCTTCTCAGAACTTCGCGTAGCCCAGTTGCACCCCGAAGCGCTCGCACCAGAGGTTGAGGCCTTGCAGGTTTGAGGTGTCGACGCCCGCCGGCAACTCGTACACCTGCTCGCCACGGTTTGACGACAGGGGCGAGAACAGGCGCTTGGGCTGGCGGCGATCCCGGCTGAAGCCGAGCTTCGGATCCGGGGCGCCGTCGAAGCGGAAGTCCTGCTGCAGAATCACCAGCGTGCGGCCGTCGCGCTCGACGATGCGCACCTCACCACTCGTGGCGTGGCCGGAACGGCCCTTGAAGCTGCCGCTGTAGAGCACGGTGTCCTCGGCCGCCGCGGCCACCGTGGGGGCGACGAAGCCGCCGAGCAGCGCCATGAGCGCGATCAGGGCGCCGAAACCGGTCGTGAGTTTGTTCATGGGTGTCGATTCCTTGGTGTTGGGGCGCCTGGGAGTGGCGCCGACTTGGCATCTGAGTTGACGCCAACGCGAAATGCGTTACGGCTGAATCGCCGAGCCCCAACGAAAAAGCGCGCCCCCTGCGGTGAACAAGGGGCGCGCTCATCGGGGCTATGAAAGGCCCCGGGTAGGTATCGAATTGGCGACTAGTGCGCGGTGCGACGGCGGGTCGCGAGACCGCCGATCAAGCCCACGGCGAACAACGCCAGGACGCCCGGCTCCGGAATCCGCGCCACCACGATCTCCGAGATCTTGTAGTCATCGTTGGCACCGATGACGGTGAACTCGAACAGGCTGTCAACCAGATCGAAGGAGATGAAGTCGAAGGGGTTCTGCAGGCCCGGATCCCCGTCCACGATCACGCCGCCGCCGGTGATGAGGCGGAAGTCATCGTTGGAACCGACGCGGGAGAAGGTGGCGGAGAGCAGGCGGACCGACTCGCTGAAGGAGAAGATCAGGCTCTCGTCGCGACCGAAGCCGTCGAGCTGGTCGTCGAACTCGAACAGGCCCTGCACGCCCATGCCCTGCTCGTCCCAGTCGACCTCGCGGATGCCGGGCTCGGCGTCGATGTTCACGCTGAGCGTGCTGCTGTCGACGAGGGTGACGCTGGCCACATTGTCATTGCCGGACACACTACGGGTCAGGTCGAACACGATGGGGGAGGCGGAGGCCACACCGGTCCAGCAGAGCGTGGCACCGGCGATCAGAGGTAGGAGGGCTCGAATGCGCATCATTGTCTCCGTAGTCGCGAGCTTCATAGGTAATCGCAAAGGGCCTTTCGGGGACGCCCGTGGCCTCTTGATAGAGACATAAGCAGGTTTCGGGCCAACCTAACAAATATTATGCAATTCAAGCACTCGCCGAGGCGGCGAGCGAAGGTGCTCAGTCGTCTGTAAGACATTCCGACAGTGCACCTCGCGAGGCGCCGGCAAGGACCACGAGATTTCCGTGGCGCAACATCGCTTTCCTTAGCTCACTAGAGAATCGGTCACCTAGCGGGACCACCAAGCTGCGAGTGTGGACGCTAACCACCCCGGAGCCCACCGAAGACCCGCGCGCGCGCAACCCTGGCGGTCAGGAGGAGCTACGCCCGTGGAACTGCGCCTTGCTCTTCAGCACGCGCTCCGTGATGTAGTCGGACACGGCGCGAATGCGCGCACTGTGGCGCAGCTCCTCGTGGGTCACGAGCCACATGTCCGTCTCCTGCACGGTGATCTCCGGCAACACGGGCACCAGCTCCCCGCGCATGCTCACCCACCGGTGCGAGAGCACCGCCACCCCGAAGCCCGCGTAGGCGGCGGAAAGCTGCGCCGAGGGGCTATTGGTGAGGATCACCATGCGCAGGGGGAAGTCGATCGCCATGTAGTCGCCGAGCGCGAGCTGCGGTTTCCCATCACTGCCGTAAAGACCGATGAAGTCGTGTTCGCGCAGATCCTCCAGCGACTCGATGGGGGGCGATCGATCCAGATAGCGTTTGGCGGCGTACATACCAAAGCCGACGGTGACCAGGCGCTTGGCGATCAGTTCGGGGCCCGTGGGCTCGCCCAAACGCAGAGCGATATCCGCCTCTCGCCGCACGAGATCCATCGCGCGGTTGTCGACGTGGATGTTGAGGACGATCTCCGGGTAACGCTGGTGGAACTCGTAGAGTTCCGGCGCCAGCCAATCGGTGCCCGTGCCCTCGGTGGCGGTGATGATCACCTCGCCCGCCAAGCCCTTCGACTGCACCTCGACGGCCCGCTCGATGGCGAGCATCTCGCGCTCCATGCGCCGAGCGTTCTCCAGGATGGCGCGGCCGGTGTCGGTGAGTTGCATGCGCCGCCCCGTGCGCACGAAGAGCGGCAGGCCTAAACGCCTCTCCATCGCGCTCAGGCGGCGCCCCACGGTGGGCTGGGAGAGCGACAGGTGCTCGGAGGCGGCCAGGAGGCTGCCGTGATCGACCACGGCCAGGAAGAGACGGATATCTGCCCAGTCCTGCAGCACATCTTTGCTATTCATCAACGCATAGTAAGTATGTTTTTCCGTTATCGCTATGCACTGATGATAGGGCTAGCCTGTCTTCCAGCCCCCTCATTCACCTGGAGATAGGCCATGAATACGACCCAACGCGTAGGCGCCCTGGTCCTGTTGATTGCTGCCACCCTGGGCAGCGCCCTGCCCGCCGCCGCGGCCCGCCAGGGCACGGGCACCTTCGACAACACCCCCGGCTTCCTCAAGCGAGCCGAACAAGCGCTCGAAGACGGTCGCCTCGATCGCGCTGTCGGCCTGATCCTGCCGCGCATGGGGTTGCTGCGTCGGGACGCCGACCGGCACCTGGCGCACAGCACGCTCTGCTCGGCCCAGCTGCGCCTGGAGAACCTGGAAATGGCCGGGGATGCCTGCGCTCTCGCTGCCGAGAGTAAGTACGCCACTTGGAGCGACCTGAACAACCTCGGCGTCTACCACTACGCGACGGGCGACTTCGACGCCGCCCTCAGCTGGTTCGAGCAGGCGGCCGACGCCGACCCGAAGCGTCAGGCCGTGCGGACCAACATCGAAGCGGCGATGGTGGCGATCCAGCGCTGAGCGTTGTGCAGCGCTGGCGCCCTCAGGCGTCGGCGTAGAGCCTGCCCTGCCGCCCCATGTCGCGCTGGAAGACCTCCTCGATGGAGGCGTAGGCCACTGCGGTGCTGGTGGCGGTAGGGTTGGCGAGGAGCACGCGGAGCTCGCCGAGGCCGCGCAACTTGCGGTCGATGCGCAGGCTCATGCGCCTCGCCACCAGGAAGAACACCCCCGCGGCGAGCGGCAGCGGCAGGAGCTGCGCCAAGACGAGCAGGCTTGCGACCACCGGATCCAGATCCTTCACCAAGGGCACGTCCAGGCCGATCAGGAACAGCATCACCACGGCGTAGACCACCACCATGATCGACAGCACTGTCACCACACCCAACGCGCGCTTTAGGCCCGTGAGGCGCGCACTCGCGATGTGCCCGAGGTCGTAGAGCTGGTCGAGCAGCGCGTCGTTGCGCTCCACCCAGACGGGGTTCTTGATTCGCCGATAGGCCAGCTCGACCTCGCTGTCCTGCCCCCGCTCCTCGCGCCGCACGGCGCCCTGGAGCATCTCCCGCTTGAAGCGCTCGAGGGCATTCATCCGCGCCGCGATGCGATCGATGCGAACGGGCAGTTCTCGGGCGTAGATCCGCTCGAGTAGGGCCACGGCGATGTGCAGGGCGAATCCGATCTCGAACAGACTCGCAAACTGGAGGAGGTCGACCATGCGCGCGAGGGTGCCCTGCACCGCGCGACCCGTCAACCGAGCGGCCAGCGCCCCGCCTCGGGCGGAGTCCATCGCCCCCTGGGCGCGCTCGCCGTGAGCGCAAGCCGCTGATTTTTCTGAGGCATCACGAATCCTCATGAAAAATCACGAAACCCCAACGACGCGCACCCCCCACCCCCCCAAGCTCTGGCGCCGACTCACCCACGAGGAGACGCCCATGAGACCGACATTCACCCTCGCCACCTGCCTGCTGCTGGCGGGCCTGAGCCTATCCGCCCAGGCGCAGCACCCACCCGACGGGAAGGTGCTGTTCATCCTGTCCGCCCACGAGCACGGGTACTGGCTGCCGGAGGTGCTCACCCCCTACAGGATCCTCACCGAGGCGGGGCTCGAGGTGGAGTTCGCGAGCCCCGGCGGCGCACCGGGCGTGCAGGCCGGGGCGCAGATGATGAACGCGCAGGAGCGTCGCACGCTGGCAGGCCTGACCGACACTCTGGCCCGGCCGCGCAAGCTCGCGGACGTCGATCCCGACGACTACCTGGCCCTCTACGTGCCCGGCGGCGCGGGCCCCATGTTCGATCTGTTCGACCACGCGCAGGTCAACCGCATCACCGCCGCGATGTACGAGGACGACAAGCCCGTCGCCGCGGATTGCCACGGCCCCGCCGCCTTCGCCGCCGTGCGCTTAAGCAACGGCGAGCTGATGATCCAAGACAAGCAGCTCACCGCGAAATCGAACGCCGAAGAAGGCGATTGGGCGCGCGAGCACTACCCCTTCCTGCTCGAAGACAAGCTGAAGGACGGCGCAGGGCAATTCAGCGCCGCCGCCCCCTACTCCCCGTGGGTGGTACGCGACGGCAACTTGCTCACGGGCCAGAACCCGGCCTCCGCCGGCCCCCTCGCCACTACCTTGCTGGAGATGCTCGCCGCCGGCGAGTAAACCCGATTCCCCCTCACCCTCAACGACAACCGGAGTTGATCCATGAAGACGATACCCACCCTCGCCGTCACCCTCGCCCTCCTGGCACCGGCCGCTTACGCGGACACCGATCGCGAACAGATCAAGGCCGCCATGGAGTGTTTCTACCGCTGGGATCTGCACGGCGGTGCCGAGAACTCCTCGCAGTGCATCGCCGACACCGTGCTCTACCACCGCATCGACGAGAACGGTCGCCACTCCTACGGCACCCCGCCCCTGGACAACGACACCGGCAAGGGCGCCGAGGCGGTGATCCACAACCTGCTGGACATCGACATCTACAACGACATGGCCGTGGTGACCTCCCTACACCGCTACCAGCCGGAGGCGCCGCAGAACACCTACATGAAGAACATCGTGCTGTTCAAACTCGAGGAAGGCTGGCGCATCACCAACGTGGTGTGGGGCCGCGTCACGAACCAGCAGTAAGCAAGTCTCGGCGACGCTCGGTGCCTGCCGCGCACCGAGCGTCGCCACCGAGACTACTCAGGCGTACTCGTGCGCATGATGTCGCTGTGGGAGCTCGCCACGTAGGTGTTGGCGAGCTTGCCCGCGGCGACGCTGAAGAATTCGTAGCGCTCGACGGCATCGGTCAGGCGGGTGCTCGAGAACTGGCGGTCGAAGCGCAGCAGATCGCCAGGCGCGTCACTCGCGTGGCAGTAGAGATGCGTGCCGTCACTGCGCCAGCGAAGCTGATAGCGCCACACGGGGTTGGCGCAGCGACCCAACGCGGGGACCGCCTCCTCCGCTACAAATGCGGTCAACGATTGATCCAGGTAGAGCGTCTGACCGTCGTGCTCCATCGCGAACGCCCAGCGCTCGTCGAGGGCGATGTTCTGCCCCGTATCGAGGCGATGCTGGTGGGCGCGCCAGCGGCCGTTCTCGTAGTGGCTGAACGCCAGTGCTTGGCCGTCATGCCAGCTCACTGCGTAGGTGGGCAACTCGAAGGCAACCTCGTGCAGTAGCTGGAATCCTTCGTCAATGACGGCGTACACCAACACGCCGGTGTTGGTGTTGGCGAGCAGACGGCTGCCGTCCGCCGCCCATACAAGATCGTGGTAGCGACGACCCTCGTCTCGCGGTTCGATGGCGCTGAGCTGCCCCGAGGATTGCTCGTAAATCCAAATCTGACTGTAGCCGGCACGCTTGGAGACGAACGCCAGGCGCTGGCCGTCGTGGGACAAGGCGGGCAAGTAGTCCATCACAGCCGAGTTCAGGCCCGCGCCCGACGTCTCACCGATCTCGATGTCCCGGTTGTAAAGGTAGGACGTGAAAAGGTAGTCCTCGTCCAGTGATTGCATGCGCTTAGGGCTGGCGATGCGCCGGCTGTCCGAGACGATGACGCTGCTCTGCTGGGTGCTCAGCGAGGTCTCCAGGAGCTGGTAGGACGGATGCTGAGAGGGATGCACGATGGCGCCGTCTCGGTGGCTCCAGATGGCACTGTCCAAACCGTAGTCGAAGGCGGAGAGGAGGTTGAAGCTGTCGCTGGCCGGGTCGAGCTCGAACACCGACGTCTTGCCCGGTAGATGATCGCTCAGCAGGAGCAGCGTGCCCCGGCGCGGATGCACATCGAGGTAGTGGTTGCCATAGCCTTGAGCGACGGGCTGGGACAGGCGTCGCTTGGTACCACGATCGAGCGCCAGCGCGTAGGCCGCGTAGGGTGCCGCCGACGTGGGCCGCTCGAGAAAGTACAAGGCGCTGTCGTCAGGCGATAGGGATAGCTCGGAGTAGCTTCCCGGCACGCACTCGTAGATGACCTCCGCGGCTGCGGTACCAAACTGCGTACGCGGCAGGCGATGGAATTCGCATCGCTCGCCATCGTAGAACTGATACACAACGAAGGCGTCATCGTGGGCCCAGGTGGCGAAGTCCGCGTCACCGCCAGGCGCACTGATGGGTTGCGGTACCTCGCCGGGCGCTGCCACCCAGTAGATGCGGTTGTATCGCCCGTCGTTGGCCGTGTACAGCAGGGCCTTCCGGTCGTGGGCCTGCGCCGCATTGGATTGGGTAACGGCGAGGCGCGAGAGGGGCACGATGGCGCGTACCGCGGGCGTTGAAGGGGTCCGCGCAAATTGAGGGAGCAGCACAGCGGCCAGGATGGCCACCAGAAGTGCAGCACCTGCCACACCTCGCCACGGCGGCGTCGCCGACCCCGGGGGCGCCTGCACCTCATCGACGGCCGAAACGGTCGCAATCAACCGATAGCCCACCTTAGGTACGGTCGCGATGTACTGGCGAACGCGCTGATCATCACCAAGCGCCTTGCGCAACAGGACGATCACTCGATTGATCGAGTTGTCGGAGACGACCTGACCGTGCCACACCGCCTGCAACAACTCGTCGCGCCCGATGTTGCGTCCGGGGTGCTCGCAGAAGTAGGCCAGCAACGCCGAGGCCTTCGGTTCGAGGACCACCTCGCTGCCGCGACCGTGTAGGCGATTGGCGTTCGCATCGAACTGGTAGGCGCCCACCGTCCAGGAGGTCATGACGAGGGTACCGTGGGGTGCCGCGGCCCTGGGGAGCGAACTACCGGCCTACTAGAAGGAGACGCTGCCGGTGAGACCCGCCGGTGCGCCTTGCGCGAACTGTCCATGACGCGTGAGTATCGCCACGACATGAACCGCTCGCAAGGCAGCGCCTTCGGCTGGTCGTGCAGATGGCTCACTTCAGCGCGATAGCCTTACCCGCGCGCCGCTCGCAAGGCTCACGCGACCTCTTGACGACATGAGATTCGCAGTTGAACAGAGCTACTCGACCGAGCGCGCGTCAGGCATCACACTCGCAAGACCAAGCGCGTTTGGATCATCGCAAGCCATGGACAACAACACGCCTCCCCGCGGCTCCACACCCCTTCGCGATGCGCCTGCGATGCACAACTGGACGGAGATCCAAACGGCGTATCACGTTGGTCGCCTGGGCACGGTGTCCGCCGCCGCTGATTACCTCGGCGTCCACCGTGCAACGGTGATTCGCCACATCGACGCGCTGGAACAAGCCCTTCGAGCCAAGCTGTTCCACCGCCACGCCCGCGGCTACGCCCCCACCGACCTCGGCCGTGAGTTGATCCGCACAGCGGCCGAGACGGAAGCGCAGTTTCGCTCCATCCTCGGCAAGGCGCTCGCCCAGGAATCAGGCCTGTCGGGCGAGCTGCTCGTCACGTCCGTCGGCGATGCCGCGTACCAGGTACTCCCCTCGATCAGACGGTTCCAGTCCCAGCATCCCGACATCCGGGTGCGCTTCATCGAGGGATCAGAGCCGCTGAAGCTCGAACACGGCGAGGCCCACGTGGCGTTCCGCATGGGCACGAAACCGCAGACCCCTGACTACGTGGTGCAAGCCTTCGGCGAGATTCCCTTCGGCCTCTACGCGAGCCCCGAGTACATCGCCGAACACGGCGCACCGGCGAGCGAAGGAGAGGGTCGCTTTAACGGCCATCGCTTCGCCCTGCTCGAACCGGTGGGGCCGCCAGGCATGCAGGCGTGGCTTCGGCGCCACGCCCCGAACCATCACTGCGCGTTCCAGACCAATGATCCCCGGGTGCTGATTCGAGCGGTGATCGGCGGGGTGGGGATCGGGTTCTTACCGCAAGAAGTCGCCGAACGTCATGAAGACCAGGTGGTGCAGGTGGCGCCCCCGAGTCACCATTGGCAAGCGCGCACCTGGGTAGTCACCCACATCGACCTGCACCGTAGCGCAAAGGTGCAGAGCTTCCTGAGAACGCTGCGCGAGCGCTAGGGCCCACCGGCCCAACACCCCCTGACATGCACCAGCGCACATCGAGTGCGCGTCTGCGCGCATGTACATGCTCACCGAGCACATGTGAGCCTATGGGCCCCATCAGCCAGCGACATCCAGGCGCTGGCCAGCTGCGCCCACTCATGGAAGAAGGCTCCTGTAATGAACGAGAAGACCGCTGGCATGTTGCTCATGGCGTCCGCCCTACTCTGGATCGTGTGGGGCCTCGTGCACGCGCTGGCCGGCGCCTTGGTCATGGCGGGCGACACGGTGAGCGGGATCCAGGCCATCGCCGATGCGGTGCCCGCCGAGCAGCTGGTGAGCGACTACCACCCCGCCGTCGGCGGCATCCTGAACCAACACGCGTGGAACCTCTTCTGGGGCGGGCTGGTCACCATCGCCGGTGCGGTGTTCATCTGGCGCGGTAATCGAACAGCGATCTGGGTCACCGCCATGGTGGGCGGGCTACTCGACGTCGGCTACTTCGTCTTCATCGATCTCGGGGAGTTCAGCAAGGTCGTACCGGGCAGGGTGATGACCATCTTCTCCGCCACCGCCATCGTGCTCAGCTTCTGCGTGTACTTCCTGAAGCTGCCCACGGCGGCGCACCCCGGGCGCTAGGCATCGCGACACTGCGCGAGGGAGCGCCGCTGCTGGCCCTCGCCATCGAAGTTGTCCGGCGCTAACCAACGTTCGAAGCCCTGCTTGATCGAGGGCCACTCATCGTCGGTGATGGCGTACCACGCGGTGTCCCGGTTGCGCCCCTTGTACACCACGTTGTGGCGAAAGGTCCCCTCGTAGGTAAACCCGAGCCGTTGCGCCGCGGCCCTCGACGGGGCGTTCAGCGAATCGCACTTCCACTCGTAGCGACGGTAACCCCAGCTGTCGAAGGCGCGCGCCATCATCAGGTACATCACCTCGGTGGCCGCCCGCGTGCGTTGGAGACTGGGCGCGTAGGTGATGTGCCCCACCTCGATCACGCCCATCGCAGGTTGCATTCGCAGGTAGGAGGCAACCCCTGCCGGACTTCTCGCCGGCCCCGCCAGAATCGTGAAGAACAGCGGGTCCTGCGATTCCTGCGCGCCCGTCAACCACTGAAGATAGGCCTGTTCCGACGCAAACGGCCCCACGGGTAGGTAGGTCCACAGACTGCCGTCGCCCGCTTGGTAGGCCGCGTACAGGGCGGGCCCATGCTCGGCGGCATGCAGAGGAAGCAGCTTGCAGTAGCGTCCCTCCAGAGGACGACGGGTGGGGGCAGCAGCGCCCTGCCAGTCTCGGACTGGCCTACCTATCGCTTGTCCGAACTCGTTCGTATCCGTCATCATCACCGCCGCTGGCGGCCAGCCCGATCAAGCTCTATCGTAGCACCCAACGCCGAGCGACACCGCCGCCAGGCGACCTGCCCTCGGAGGACCAGCGATGGCGCTGCATCAACAGCAACACCCCCGCGACAACAGCCACACGTCGTGGCCGGTTGCGCGCGGTAGGTCCGGTAGCTCGTGTCGCACACGATAGCGCCCAGCGAAATCGCACCACCGCCGCCGCCGGAACTGACGAACGTCCGACCCTTGCGATCCCTATGGCTGCGTCCCGGCCGAACGATCGCCCACATCGCCCATGAGAACCCCGGTCACCTAGTGCACACCTTGCCCGTCCTCGCCGGGTTGTCCTACGGCACCTTCGACCCTATCGCCAAACTTACGCTGGAGGTAGGCGGCAAAGACGGGATATCGCTCGGCGGCCCCCTGGTAACTCTGCTCGCGGTCTACGTGTCCTCCTACGTCTTGAGCGCGATCGCGACCATGTTCGGCGGACGCGCCACGCCCGCCGCCACGCGGGTCGCCCTCGCCTGGTCCTGCCTGCCATTGGCAGTTCTGTTGCCGTTGGATGTGGCTACTCGCGCCTTCTTCTCCGCGTCGGATGTCTCGGCGGTGGAGCACCTGCAGTTCGATGGCTTCAGCCTCGCCACCGTCGTACTCTGGACCGCGTTGCTCCTCCAGCTAATCTTCAGAGGTTGGTCACTGATCATATTGCTCACAGGGCTCGCCGCCGTGAATGAGTTCTCCCGGCTCAAAGCAACGCTCACCGCCACGATCGGCTGGGCTCTGTCCTTCGCCGTCACGGTCTGGTGGCTGCTCCCTGCCATCCGCTCCTCTTCCGCGGGCGATGCTTTCAACGCGCCCGCATGGATCCTCCTATGAGCCGCAATGGCGCGCGCACCTCCTTGAGCCGCTTGCTGCTGGTGAGCAACCTGTCCTACAAGCTGATCAGCCATATCGAGTTCATCGCTGTCGCGCTCGTGATCAGTATCGCGACCGCGCTTGCCGTACCGGGATTCCTGCTGCTCGCGACCCACACTGCCGTGAGCGAGGTTCACACCCTCACTTCCATCCATCGAGCGGAGTCGATCACTTACCGTGCCGTGACAGGACGCTGGCCGGCAGCGCAGGCGCCACCATCACTGCCCAGCAGCGATCCCGAAGGCACCCACTTCGACGCCATCACCACCGACATCGACGGTACCCTGCGCGCGTGGCCAGGCGCCGATCTCGCACGCAGAGCGGATCTCGGCGAACAATCCTATTGGCTATCGCCAGTACTCACTAGCGGTGACCCCGGTTCGCCGATCGTCTGGGTATGCTCAAAGGGGGAAGCGCCGCCCACCGCGTCGGCCCTCGCGCAACGCTTGGCCGAACCCCACCCGTTCCCACCCACCTTCTGCCCGTAGGCGAGCGATGTTCAGTTCCAAGGCTCCCGATCACCTGGCGTTCCTCACCCGTCACCTGGCGGCCGCCGCCGAGCAACACGGCCTGGACGGCGCGCTCCAGCGTCTCGCTGAGGCAGCGCCCGAACGCTACGCACAAGACGTGGAGCGTCTGAAGCAGCTACTTGGCGAGGAGCCCGTGCAGGACAGCACCGTTGGCCTGTCGCCCTACGAGACGCTAGCAGCCTTGCTACGCCAGGCCCCCGAACACCGCGAGCGCCTTCTCTCAGGCTTCGTGGACTACGTGCAGCAAAGCCGCGCCGTCTACGAAACTTTCCTGACCGGAATCATCGGATTCCTGTGGTACGTCGCGATCGTCAGCGTGGTCGCGCTCGTGACGACCATCACTTACGGCATGTTCGTGTTTCCCCAGGTGGCAGGCTTACTGCAGAGCGTCCAGCAGTCCCCCCCGCTGTTGGCGGAGGTGATGTTTCAGCGTGGCGGTGCCCCGATACTCATCGCCACGCTGCTCGCCGCCCTGGCGATCGCTGCGATGGGCACGCTCACCTTCTACCGCCGCATCCAGCAGATGAAGCCCATGCCCCAGCTGCCCGCTTGGGTGCCGGGCGCAGCGCGCCTGTGCCGCACCTACAACCAAGGCCTCCTGCTGAACTTCGCTCGCCTGCTCAACCAGAGCGGGGTTGCGGGCACGCAGGCACTCGACCAAGCGGCCCTGTTGAGTCGTCATCGACGACAGGTCGAAGATCCCGCCTTCACCTCAACACCGAGCAACACGGACGATGAATGGCGCCACCAACTCGCCGTCGCCGAGCGCCTCGGCACCATCGAGACAGAGCTGAGCGCCCAGTGCGAAGAGCACTCGGGGACGCTGTCGATGGCACTGCTCGCGGTACGCGAGCGACTCTCCCTGATACTGAAGCTGATCCTCTTCACCTACGTGGGGCTGCTCGTCATCTCCATGTATCAACCCATCTTTCAATCCAGCTCCGTCATCTAGCAGGAGGTGCTATGCGTGGCTTCACCCTGATCGAGCTGATGATCGTCACCGCGATCATCGGCATCCTCGCGTCGATCGCGATTCCGTCCTATTCGACCTACACGGTTCGAGCCCAGATGGTCGAGGTGTTCACCCTCACCACGGAGCTGAAGCCGGCGATTCAGGCCTACTACGAACTCGAAGGACGCTTCCCCGCCGACAACGAGGAAGCCCGAGTGCCGTTGCCGGAGCACCTCATCGGCAACTTCGTGACTCGGATCGAGGTGGTCGACGGTGCCATGCACGTGATGCTCGGCAACTACGTCAGCACACGCCTGGAGGGACAGGTGGTGAGCATTCGTCCGCTGACGGTGACCGACAGTCCCACGAGCCCCATCTCCTGGGGCTGTGGAAGTTCGCCACCTCCGACGGGCATGCAGGCAGCGGGGGTGGATCGCACAACGGTGGAGGCGAAGTATCTGCCCCATCACTGCAGCCGCAGACCGAAGTAGATCGCGCGCGCTGTCTTGCGAACACCCGCGCTCCCGCGAGGGCGCAAGCGGACTGGAGCGGGCTATCGAGCCTCCAACCACAGGTCCGTGCCCACCTCATCGGCCATCGCCAGGCACGATTGCAGGTCCGGGTGGCGAACCACCAGATACCCATCGCCGAGCAGCGTCTGTTTCCAGTTGCGCCGCGGCGAGCCGACGGGCAGGAGATCCTCCACCACCAGGAACTCACCGAAGCGTTTCCTTAGCTCATGCAGTCCGTGGATCGCGCTGATCCGGCCCTGCCCACGCGCGCGCTTGAAGGTGGCGGCCGCGTTGTAGCGGGCCTTCGCCTCCTGGGTGAAGGGCTGCTTGGCGATCGCCTGCCCCCAGCCCGCGTAGATGTCGAAGTCGTGGGTGAAATTCATGAGGTCCACGGAACGTCCACCCGGCGGTCGCGCGCCGATCTCACCGAACACGGCTTCCCCGTCCGCGGTCAGGAACCACTCCATGTGGGTGAAGCCCGTGCGAAAGCCGAGGGCGTCGAGCACCTGTCGGCCGAGCTGCCGGCCCACCTGTAGCTCCGGTCGCTCGATATCGCGCAGGTTGACAGTCTGCGGACTGATCCACTCCTCGTTGCGGCCAACGATGGGCTTCGGCCGATACCAAGCGATGTTCTCGAACCGGATCTGACCGTCGCTGCACACCGTGTCGAAGGTGTACTCCTCCCCCTCGATAAACTCCTCCACGCTCACCACCCGGCGCCCGACGTCGGCGATCGCCACGTCCAACGCGGCGGCGTCACGCACCTGGTGCGTGTTCGCCGAGCCCGCCCCCGCGATGGGCTTCACCACGAGCGGCAAGCCGATCTGCTCGGCAGCGGCCCGGATCTCCTGCTCACCCACCGCCTGCACGTGGCGTGGCGTACGAAGGCCGGCGGCATCGAGGGCCTGCTTCATCGCTTCCTTGTCACGGAAGAGGTGCGTTTGAGCGACGCCCATTCCTGGCAAGCCGAGTGCCTCGCGAAGCTGCGCGGCGAGGGTCATGAAGGGCTCCCAGAGGCACTCGATGCGGTCGAGACGCACGCGCTGCGCGTAGCGTTGCACCGCTTGCAGCACGCCCTCCTCGTCCACCAGGGAGGCCACCTGCACGTAGTCCGCCAGGGCCCCGCGGATCGCCACCGGCATGCTGGAGGGCGGGTGCTCGCCCAGGCCAATGACGTTGACGCCACAGCTCGCGAGGCCGCGGGCGAAGCGACCCATCTCGTCGGGGAAGCCGGGGGAGAAAAAGAGCACGTTCATGTCGTTACGCCGTAGGGATCGAATGAGCGGACGCTAGCAGATCTGGCTTCGGTCGGCGACGAGGAATTCCGGTTCGCTCAGGCGAGG